>CAZRKL010000006.1:26298-40801 GCA_964600595.1 uncultured Leptolinea sp. | reverse complement strand
ATGCCGGTTATTGTCAGATATATTTTTTCAACGAGGAGATAGATAATGGCAAAGAGCAATGCTGGAATGAGATAACGTTTCCAGAAAGAGTAGTTGTGTTGTTGCGTTTCGTTATCCCCTGCCAGGTTATTCATCCTTGAATCCAGATCGGCTTAGGATGTTACTTTCCAATGGTTGAATTATATCATCCCCTGACCATATCCTAACTACGCTTCCACAACTGGATATTTTCAGATTTTCAAATTGTCATTCATGTAACCTTATATTAAATATTTAGGAAATCAATAATATGTTATAATTTTTTCAATTAAATAGCCCTTAGCGGCACTCTTATCTAGAGAGGTGGAGGGACCGGCCCGATGATACCTCGACAACCGCGAATGTAAATTCGTAGGTGCCAATTCCGGCAGAAATGTATCTGAGAGATGAGAGGGCAGCCGAACGTGAAACCACCGTTTGCCCCTCAATTATCTCCGCAGGGGCAAACTTTTTTATTCAAAGGAGACAAACTAAATATGTCAACCACTTTCATGACTTCTCCCAATTACCTTTTCACCTCTGAATCGGTAACCGAGGGGCACCCTGATAAAATTTGCGATCAGGTAAGCGATGCAGTTCTGGATGCCTGCCTTTCAGAAGATAACTTCAGCCGTGTTGCCTGCGAAGCAGCCACCAAGACCGGTTTTATCATGGTATTGGGCGAAATTACCACCCACGCAGATATCAATTTTGACCGCCTGATCCGGGATGTTGTTCTGGATATCGGCTATGACAACACAAATAAAGGTTTTGATGGCAATACCTGCGCTGTTCAGGTCGCCATCGCTGAACAAAGCCACGATATTGCACTCGGTGTGGATAAAGCGCTCGAAGCAAAATCTGGCGAAATGACTGAAAAAGAGATCGAATCAATCGGCGCGGGCGATCAGGGTATGATGTTCGGATACGCATGCAACGAAACCCCCGTCCTCATGCCGGCTCCCATCTACTATTCGCATAAACTCACCCACCAGCTTGCTATTTCGCGCAAATCTGGTCAACTGCCCTGGCTGCGCCCGGATGGGAAAAGCCAGGTAACTGTACAGTATGAGTACGGCAAAGTGAAAAGGATTGATACGGTACTCATCAGTACCCAGCACGCGCCCGAAATCTCTCATGCCGATATCGCAGAAGCAGTCCGCGAATACATCATCAATCCAGTGCTCCCTGGCAACCTGGTAGACGAAAACCTGAAGGTATACGTCAATCCCACCGGGCGCTTTGTCACGGGTGGCCCAATGGGCGATGCTGGAGTAACCGGTCGTAAAATCATTGTCGACACTTATGGCGGCATGGGTCGTCATGGTGGTGGCGCATTCTCGGGGAAGGATCCCACAAAAGTGGATCGTTCAGGCGCGTATGCTGCCCGCTGGGCTGCTAAAAACATCGTCGCTGCAGGTCTCGCAGATCGCTGCGAAATACAGGTGGCTTACGCCATTGGTGTTGCCCACCCACTCTCGATTAACGTAGAAACATTCGGCACTGGAAAAATTGATGATGAAAAGATCGCCAGAATCGTGAGCGAGGTGTTCGATCTTCGCCCGGGAGCGATTTTACGCGATCTGGATCTACGCCGACCTATCTACCGCAAAACCGCTGCCTATGGTCATTTCGGTCGTGAAGAAGAAGAATTCACCTGGGAAAAAACCAATAAGGTAGCCGACCTTAAATCAGCCGCAGGTCTATAAACCAACCTCAACTTTCATAAGAGGGTCGCCTGTGTATAGGCAACCCTCTTATTATTTTTTACATCCGAATAACAGATCGTATAATTTATCTATGGAACCTCAAACAGATTTGAAAATCTTGCTTAACTCCATGCAGCCAGTTTTGCACGATCAACAGTATGTTATTTTTGATCTGGCAGATCAATCCAATCCCGTTCTCCCATTTGACCCCCTGGGTATATTCAAGGAGATGGAGGGATGGACAGTCTATGCCCGAAAATCGGATACAGACCAGGCTGGAATTTCATCCGGAAATATCTGGGCTTGCATCACGCTTATGGTCTTCTCTTCCCTCGAAGCAGTCGGATTTTTAGCCGAGATTTCCCGCCGGCTGGCAGAAGCGAATATCCCGGTAAATGTAATTTCCGGCTACCATCATGACCATCTGTTTGTGCCCTGGTCTTTAAAAGATATAGCAATGCAAATTTTGTCCTCCATTGCAGATTCAAACACGTAAAAATAGATGTTTGCTGTGGTCATAAGGTCCCCTTACTTGTTGCAAACACTTCCACGAAATTGAATTCTCAGTGTATCATTTAGACATGCCGATAAAAAGATACATCCTCATCCTGACAATCCTATTCATCTGCATATCTCCCTGGCAGGCAGGTTCAGCGCAAACAGAGATACAGCTGCTCGATAATAAATTTTCAATACTGGAATTGGACCTTCGTCCCCATTTCGATCAACCCGATGTACTGGTAATCTACCACATGGTTCTTTCGATGGATGAAAAACTGCCCGCAACTGTGGAAATCAGATTGCCCGAGGATGTAGTTAAGCCTACTGCGGTCCAGGCTGTGGATCCACTTGATGGTGGTTTAAACTCTTTGCAGTATTCAACCCGTCAAGTTGATGATTGGACCATCGTTACTTTTGTTGCGACCACCAGAGAAATAAATTTTGAATATCACGATCCTGCGCTTATCAGAAATGGCAGCCAGCTGAGTTATCAATATAACTGGTTGGGTGATTATTCAATAGAAAATCTTTCAATTTATATAGAGCAGCCTGTAGGCTCAACTAATATGATGATCACACCCAATCTGGGGTCTGCCAAGACAAACCAGCAGGGTGTGACTTACTTCTATTCTCAAATCGGTAAAATTACCCCGGGTACACAATTCTCAATTGGCATTCAATATGAAAAAGAAGATGACAGCTTGAGCAAATCCCAGTTACCGATTCTTCCGGCAGAACCATTGAATGAGGATACAGAAGGACGGACAACTTTAATGGAGTTGGCTCCCTGGCTGATAGGTATCGTTCTCGTCCTTGCAATTGTAGGATTCTCCTGGTGGCTTTGGGTGTGGAAGTCCTCCCCCAGGCAAAAGGGGAAATCTCACCGTCATCGTCCATCGCTGCCTTCATTCAATCAGGACGCAGACCGGGTGTACTGCCATGAGTGTGGACAAAGGGCTGTGAAGGGCGATGTGTACTGCAGGGTTTGCGGATCGAAATTACGAAAAGCTTGATCCAGATATAAAACACACCCCCGGAATTTACCGGGGGTGCATACTATTCTTATGAAATTACGCCCAGCGATTTTCCAACTTTTTCAAATACCGAAAGTACCTCATCCAATTGTTCTTCGGTATGGGTCGCCATATAGCTCGTTCTGAGCAGTTGGTGCCCTGGAGCTACTGCCGGCGAGATCACCGGATTGACAAATACACCTTCATCAAATAGCGTCTTCCACATCATAAAGGTCATTTGATCATCACCAATGATGATGGGTACTACCGGTGTTACCGAGGTGCCAATATCATATCCGAGCGCTTTGAAACCCGCACGCATTTTATCTGCGTTTTTTAATACGCGTGCAGGCCGGTCAGGCTCTTCCTTCATCACATGCAGGGCTGCCAGGGCAGCTGCAGCGCTGGCTGGAGTAATGCTGGCGGAAAAGATCAAAGCGCGGGCGTGGTGTTTGATATAAGAAACTACATCCTCATCACCGGCAATGAATCCTCCCAGTGATGCAAAGGACTTGCTGAAGGTTGACATAATCAGATCAACATCATCGGTTACACCGAAATGGGCAGCCGTACCTCGACCCCCGCCCATCACTCCCATACCATGCGCATCATCCACCATCAGGCGCGCACCGTATTTTTTTGCCAGTGGGATCATTTCCGGTAAGGGGGCAAGATCCCCTTCCATGCTGAATAGCCCATCCACCACAAGCAGTTTACCGGCTGAATCGGGGATGGATTGCAAAGTCCTTTCAAGATGATCCATGTCGTTATGGATGTAGCGTTCCAGCTTTCCGTATCCCAGCCTGGCGCCATCAACAATGCTTGCGTGATCGTCCTTATCCAGAATCACCACATCTCCACGGTGTACAAGCGCGCTAACCGTCCCCAAGTTCACCTGCATGCCTGTGGAAAAACAAAGAGTGGCAGGCTTACCCACCCATTCTGCGAGTTCGTGTTCAAGCTGCTCGTGAAGCTCCAGTGTGCCATTTAAGAAGCGTGAACCGGTGCATGAGGTGCCATATCTCTTAATGGCATCAATCGCTGCTTCTTTAACTTTGGGATGCGTGGTTAATCCCAGATAGTTATTGGATCCGCACATGATCAGCCGGTGACCATGAAAGGACGCCTCACTACCTTCATTCTCTGTCAGCGGTATGAAATAAGGATAGATGCCAGATTCTTTCGCGTGCTTGACATCTAAAAACGAATAACAACGGTCAAAAATATCCATGAAATGCTCCTAAGAAAAGGATGATTGCTACTTCCAGCGCTTCGTGATGGAACGAATCGCATTATTAATCATAAAATCCATTACCGGGTAGGTAAAGTTGCCTAGCAGGTTTACCAGAAAGTAGAGCAGCTTGCTGTTGAAACCCGGCAAGATTACATAATTCCCCCGCTTTACATCTTTCCAGATGATCCGAGCCACTTCATCTGCCTGCATCAATCCCGCGGTATCGGAAAGCTCCCGGGTGATGGCAGGTTTCAAATCCTTCTCGAATTCCAACTGCGGAGTCAGCGTATCGGGCGGGAAGACAACCGATACCTTGATTCCTCGTGGGCGGTATTCCGCCCGGATTGCATCCGAAAATCCCCTGACAGCATACTTGCTGGCACCATAAGCAGAATAGCCATATGTTCCAATAAATCCCGCGACAGAAGAGATATTCACAACATGCCCGCTGCCGCGAGCCAGCATCCCGGGGATCAAAGCACGGGTAGTATAAACTGTGCCCAGATAATTTACCGTCATGAGGGACTCAATAACATCGTAAGAAAGTGTATGGAATTTGCCCGGATAAGTAATCCCGGCTGAGTTAATCAGGTAATCTGGGGTGCCGAATTCATTCTGGAATAGCTCCAGATGCCCAATCAGTTCATCTCTGTCAGCGACATCAGCGGTAATGGTATGGATAATCTGGTTTGGTAAAACTTTGAGCGCCTCAAGTTCATTTTGCGCGGAAATTAAAAGCTCCTGCCGTCTGGCAAGCAATGCCACATGTACGCCTTCCATAACCAACTGTCTGGCAATTGCCAGCCCAATTCCGCTGGATCCGCCTGTGATTATAGCCCATTGATTTGCCAATGTTGTCATCGAATTAGTCCGATTTAGTAATTTATCATTTTACCGCAGGAAGTAGATATAGAAAAAGGGCGGGGAAATCCCCGCCCGATTGTAACTCAAAATCTATTTTTCTGGCGCCCCGGCTTTTATCCATTCCTCGATGACAGCCAACTCTTCTGTCGAAAACTGTCCTGGATGTCCACCAGCAACTTGAATAGTATATAGGGTGCTTGCTTCTGGATCACCCGGCGTTACTCCTGGACCACTCGAGCCACCTTTAAGGGTAGAAGCAAGATCCGCAACTGAATATCCACCTGCAGTGCCGTGGCAGAGACCACATTTTTCTTTGATAATGGAACCGGCTTGTCCCTCCCATGCAAGGGCGGCGGAAACAGGTCCTGGTTCAGATTGCTGAGCGGCAGCCTCTTCTTCAACAGTCTCCCGTGTGGGTAATGCTGTCGGTTCGATCACCTCAATAACTGGTACACGCTCTCCGGGAGGCAATGTTTCGATCGCCGTTGTTTCAGCGGTCACAAAATAATATACACCAGCCAGCATGGCGATTGAAAACACGGCAGCGATCGGGTAGAAAATGGTCTTCCGTTTCTTTATTTTTGGATCAACGGGTTTCTCTTCAGCAGCGAGGAATTTTTCCAGTTCGAGAGGATGGTCTTCCTCCATGTGATGCATTTCCAGCTTACCGTTGATCATACTCTTATTGAAGAGTTTGAAATGCACATGGTAGGTGTGCCATATTAATATGGCGAGAACTGCAAGAACAGCTTCTGCACCATGGGCTGCTTTCGCGGCTGGGATGATTACGCCTGGCAATATTCGCGCAGTGACAATGGGATTCCAGAGCATGAACCCGGTGATTGCCATCACCAATCCACCCCAGATCATTGCCCAGTATTCGAGCTTCTCATCAAAGGTGTAGCGTCCCATTTTCGGTCGGGTTTTGGATAATCCAAGATTGTATCCAACGGACTTTATTCCATCTTTGGCATCCTGGATGCCTGGCAGCATGGTCATTTCCGCTTTCTTTACATAAACAAAGTATCCGAGCAACACAATGTGATATATGGTTTCAAGCAGAAACACTACAGCTGCCACGCGGTGAATCACTCTCACCGCAACAAGTCCACCCATTGCCTGTATTAACCAGAGGGATATGTCTGCATCGATAAATTTTTGAATTAAACCGGTTATTCCAAGCAGGGTAAAGGATAGGAAGAGAAGAAGATGCTCAATTCGTTGAGCGAGACTAAACCGAGTGTAATATTTTTGATCGCTCATGAGTTCTTCACTCCTTTGCGTTTTTCTATCTGTCGTCTGACAATATCAGAAATCACATAAAGGATCATTCCACCGATAACGGTAGGGATCAGGATTTTGTAGAAGAGATTGACATAATAAACAAGTGGAGCCTTGGTTGGGCTGGGTATATAGTGGCTCAACCAGGATGCGGAGAAGCTCTCGTCGGCATCGGGGTGGCACTTCTGGCAGGTCTTCACCAGGTTATCCTTAACCTGTATGCCTTTTTCGGGGTCATCTGTGCTCTTAATATCATGGAAACCGTGGCAGTCAACACATACCGGGGTATTTGTCTCCTGATCAGGAGCTGTCCTCTCGAATATCGTCACTGTCGTCCCATGAAAATCTGCCACATAAGTATCCATAACCGCGGTGGATAAGCCATATTTTTTCATCATGTCTTCATCGGTATGGCAGTCGGCGCATAATTGCGGAGACCTCAGTCTGAAGGCATTATCGGTAGATTGAATGGAATGAACACCGTGGCAATCTGTACAGGTCGGGGAATCAGGATTACCTTCCGTGAGTAAACCTGCTCCGTGAACTGATTCAAGATACTCGCCATATACCGCGTTGTGGCATTTTGCGCAGGTCACTGGAATATTTACCCGCTCCTCTTCCATTGCCTTGCCGGTGGTTGCATCCCGCAGTTGGGTCTGTGTGTGCGGATTGTGGCAATCAGTGCAGACAGGTGCCTGTTCACTTCCACCTTCAGCAATAGATTTATGGATGCTGTCTTTTACCTCAGTGAATTGATCGGCATGGCATTCCTGGCAGTTTTGTGAACCAGCAACCATATATTCACGATATGAAGCTGCCTCAACCGCTGGATGAGGAAAACCGCTTATATCGCTATGACAGGTTGAGCATGCCATACCCTTGGCACCGTGAACCGAGGCGCCAAATTTTTCGGGATCAATTGTTATGCTGACTGTCGTATCGCCGATATTCGCGGTTGAATCTGGTTTGCTGTGACAGCTCAAACAGGCAGCATTATCCATGGATGATGGCTGGCCTGATTGAGAAAGCCCGGGCGCAGCAGAAACATTCTCTACTGCCTGACCACTCACAACCACTAAACTGGTCAGAACTAACGTGAACCCGATCAGCAATCCAATCTTAAGTATGTTTTGGGTTTTTCCCGTCATGGATCACTTCTCCATAATGTAAATAAGTCGTCGCTCAATACCAAGATTAATACAAGATTAATTATACAGGAAGAATTAGAATTAGATTAGATTATTTTTCGAATATTACAAAATTAAGACAATCCTCACCCATTTCCTCACCCTTCCATCCAATAGAATTTTTCATTGAAGGTAAAATGGATACAAGTATGAAAAGAGGTTACGATGACAACTAAAGCAGGAAATGAATTTATGCTTGCTTCACGCGATGATTCACCTGAAAAATCTCCTCAGGATGCAGGCGCACCTCAACCTCCCCTGGAGTTCCCGGTGGAGAAAGACGCTCCACTGATTCCATTAACTGCTGTTGAGGAACTTTCTTTTCCTAAAACTAACTTGTGGGCTGTTCTTGATGCGCGAAAAACCCTCAGGAAGTATCAGCAAACCCCGCTCACGCTCGAAGAACTGACAATTATGCTCTGGTTCACACAGGGGGTGAAATCTCTCAATAGCCGGCCAGCCACAGAGAGGATGGTACCGTCTGCCGGCGCTCGCCATCCATTTGAAACGTATCTGGTTGTTTCCAATGTGGAAGGTTTGAAACCCGGTATGTACCGGTATGTTGCTCTTCAACATAAACTCGCTTTTCTGGAAGAGTCTGCTGACCTTGTGGATAGGGTATGGGAGGCAACCCATTCTCAAAATCATGTCCGAAACTGCCCGGTGTCATTCTGGTGGGAGGCAAATGTGCTGCGCACCACCTGGCGTTACCGCACAAGGGGATACCGCTACATCATGATGGATGTCGGTCATGTATGTCAAAATCTCTACCTGGTTGCAGAAGCATTAGGCTGTGGGATCTGCCCAATAGGTTCTTTTTCAGATATTGAGCTCAATAAAATTTTTGGCTCGGATGGCAAAGATAGAGTAATTATTTATGGAGCAACGGTAGGGAAAAGATGAACAATATATTTATCACGCTTTATGAAAAATTAAATAATCATCAGCCGGTTGTTTTGGCGACCATCCTGACACGTAATGGATCAGCCCCCCGTACCGCTGGTGCCCAGATGTTGGTTTATTCAGATGGCACCATCGATGGCACGATCGGTGGCGGATTACTGGAAGCGACCAGTATCTCTCTGGCGATGGAAGTTCACCAAAGCAAAACAGCATTAGTCAGAGAATTCATCCTGACGGGTCAGGATGCGGCAACAGGAGATATGATCTGCGGTGGTGATCAGGAAGTTCTCGTGGAATATTGCGACCCCGCTAATGCTGAGTTGGTTGCCATTCTAAGTGAAATCAGATCTTCTATCCAGGGGAGAAAACAGGCCTGGTGGTTGACCCGCATCCCCCTCCCTAATGAGCCTGTATCAAATGTGGCGCACGCATTTATCAACCAGATGGGCGAAATGAAATGCTGCGGTGAGTTCGCACTTTGCGTTTCGCTTGAGCCGAAAGAAGCAACCGATTTGCACCCGGCTCTTGAAAAATCTTCCCCGCTGTTAGACTTGCAGGGAGAACTGATCGACCTGGTGGCTGTGCGCGAACCGGCACTCTATCAGAAATCTGGATACCGCTATGTTATCGACCCAATTGATATTTATGGTACGGTCTATATTTTCGGCGGAGGACATGTATCTCAGAAGCTCGCCCTGCTGACCCAACTGGTTGGTTTCCGCACCGTCATACTGGATGACCGGGATGAATTTATCACCCAAGAGCGCTTCCCCGGAGCGGATGAGCTGGTCAGGATTAAACATTTTGACACAGCGCTTCAATCTATTAATTTAGACCCGCAAAGTTATATGGTGATCGTCACGCGTGGACACGTCCATGATAAAACCGTTTTGGCTCAGTGTCTCAAGACTCCGGCAGTCTATATCGGTATGATCGGCAGTAAAGCCAAACGGGAAGCGGTATACCAGGCTCTCATTAATGACGGATTTACTACAGATGACCTGAAGAAAGTGGCATCACCCATTGGGCTGCCTATTGAAGCAGAATCACCAGAAGAAATTGCGGTCAGCATCTGCGCGGAATTAATTCAACAACGAGCCCGTGTTCTCAAAGGGATACCTGGTCGTTAGGTAGATCCATCCAATATCGTGAACGCTGCAAATCAATTTCGTCCCAAGCACTTCCCGGGACGAGCCCTCGAATATACTGGTACAGATACTCGCATTTTTCTACCTGCGCACAATCAGAAAGCCCATTAATTGGATATTGAGCTGAACTTGTTTCGACAATTAGGGTCTGTATGGGTCCACCAATTTCCGGTGGATCTTTTTGATGCCATTCTGTCTCCAAAATCCCTTCAGTTTCAGATGTGAGGTGCAACCACGAAGCGGGTGTGACCTGAAATGAAAATTGCCAGACCGGTACATTGTCAGCAGGATAGTCGGGTGTGTAACTTATCATCCCGCCTTTGCTTTCTAGATAAATTTCATACTCATAATGATGTGGGGGAGGCACACTTCCCGCCCGGAAAGAATAGATTATCCGCCTGATTTCACTCATAACAATGTCACTCAAACAATTGGTTTACCAGAGGCAGAACACTGATTACCGGTACTTCATATGGATGAACACTACGAATTGCCTTGAGAATCTCATGGATTGCTTCACGAGGACAGATAGCCTCTATTTTAACTTCCGGTTCACTCGACAGATCGTCAATCTCCCCGATCAGCGGATGAGCCCCGGCAAGTGGACGCCAGTATCCTGTTACCGGAAACACTGCCGCGCAGGAGTCGTAATTTCCCAATCGCCCGGCGCCTGATTCTGCCATAGCTTTTTGGACAAACTCCTGATGGGACTCAGGAACATAGACCGAAATCTGATAATAATTCATCTTGTCTAGCATAGAAAAATAACCTCGCTACTCCCGGCTAATTACACGGATCTCTCCCTCAATTGGAACGGATATCTCCACCAATCCGGCAAACACACCTGCCCGGTACCAGGGCACATGGATCACCAGTTCACGTCCGCCACCTTCTTCGGCAATATAGACATCGGTCTTCTGCGTTTCCATCAGCCCACGGATTTGCATGGCCGAGTTATCACCGTGGCAATCGAACAGGTTGGTGCCGTTGAGCTTTTTTCCGCCTGAAGATGCAAAGTAATCCGCAATTTTTTGATTCATCATCAGGATCTTACCTTCTGTATCACAAACCGAAATCATTCCGGGATACTCATCTACCCAATCACACATATCAACCTCCACCAAAATTTCTACTTTGATTTTGTATTTATTGAATGTAGTAAATAAATGCCCAATATGATGGTCCGGGCATTCTACGATAATACTAATATTTTCTGTGCTCTCCGCCCAGTTTGGTTTAGTCTTGCGGAAAACCAGACATGGATGCGTACACTTCCAGTTTAGCTGGACTCAAAGGTTGATAAATGGATATCTCAACCGCAACCTCATCATTCCCGGGAACAACCGGCGGGTATCCTTCACCCCCACCAATGATTTTCCCACTTGAATCATACAGAACCGCTACCACTTTCCCCTGGATACTCTTCTCGTAAGAGTTCTTCAACATCGCCGTGATTTTTGTCTCATACTCTCCAGTGAAAGATTGAACTTGATCAATACTGAGCGGATTTTCCGTGATTCCGGCATTTACCAATCGGTCCATCTCATAATTTGATGTTGGTCTGTTGGGATAAAACTCGATTTTACCAATTTGATATTTCCCCTGCATATGCGGCAACATGGTTGAGCTGCTTATAGCGATCCGGTCACCCGGAAAGATGGTATCTATCTGGGCGTACGTACTTCCAATGACTTTACCGGTTGTATCAAAGAAAACTATTCTTCCCGGCAAGTATTGATAGATCTGTTCTATGCTTGGGTTCTCAATAATAGCAGTGTAACGAACCGTTCCATAATCATCCACACTTACCCCTGAAGCCACCATTATTGGCAGTTCAGATTCAGCATCCTCATACACTTCCATACCGACATTGAAAGTGGCATACAATTTTACATTTGCCACTTCCCCTTTTGTACTCATATCAAGTGTTATTGGGATTCTCCCTTTTGCCGGTACATAAGTATCGTTGTAGTTAGAACTACCTCCGATCACTTTTCCCGCCGAATCTAAAGCAATTGCATTTATCATAACTCCACCAAAAGAAAGATCCATTTGGTTCTGTACGAAACCTGTCACAATTGGATTGTTTTCATCTTCATAAAACACAATATCGCTAAAGCTAAAGGGATTATTACTGAAAGGGAAAGTTGCGGCGCTACCTTGATCGGTCACTTTAAATTCTATATGGTCAACAGTATTTCCTTCTGGAATAGTCATTCCAAAAGTGCTTCCAACCGCAACTTCGTCATCCGGTAATAACACATAGATATAGGTGTTCCCGGTGGCTAATATACCTCCACCCGCGTCATACGCAACTGCTTGAAGTTCCAAATTTGTGAGTGCTATATCAGGGTTTGGATTCTTGATAATGCAACCAAAAGTCATAATCCGGGAACCTGAAGAGTCTTCGACAAACCACTTATCCACAATCTCGACTTCCCTTACATCCTGATCGGGTACAACGGTAATCATCCCCATAGAAGGATCTGCTCCATTAAACACAGGTGGGGAATTTTCCGGGACCTGATCGTTTGGTGAGGGTTCATGATAGATCGTTACAGCCTCGGTAGGGATATTTTCAGAATTTGAAGTAGATCCGCGATTGAGAAGGAATACTCCTGTGCCCGCCAGTAACACCAGGATGGTGATAATGCATCCGCCACCGCCCAGAATGATCAACAACCAACCCCAGATTGGCATTCCCTTCTGTTCAGGTTTTATTACAGCCTGGCTGGATACTTTTGGTGAGAATTTGGGTGGCTCCACTTTCTGTGCCTGGCTTTTCTGAAAGCTGAATCCACAGAACGGACATGACTTCCAAAGCGGCTCAGTTAGTTTTCCACAGATAGGACAATTGGGGGGTACAGGTTGTTCCATATCTTCCTCTTTCATCTGCAATTAATAGTTCTGGATCAAATTATTGATGAGAGAAATTGATGCTAACATTTCCCTCTGTCATCCATTGTACCGAAATTCAGATAAAGTCAAGTGTCTTTATCTTCGTGAAATGACTGGTGAAGATCAAACAATATTCAGCAACAAAAAGACCCGGTTTTCATTATCTAATTCGTCATTCTCAACTTAAATACACCATAGCCAGAATGAAAATTCACCTGGCAATGGGTGCCGTTAACACATTTCTAATTGAAAGGTTATATCAGCAAAAATATTTAATTGCTTATACCTGATAAGGAACTTCGATAATTACAATACCGGGTTTGAACAGTAAAGCAAACCGGAGTAGTAACGCCGTTTGGTTATGCAAGAGGTTCTCCCACCAGTGAGAAGGGACAAACTGCGGAACAACAATTGTGAGCATTTCATGGGGCATCCGCACCTTAAGAAGACTTTCAACATACTCTAAAAGCGGTTCAATCATTAACCGGTATGGAGAATCGAGGATGACCAACCGGCTGCCTTCACCATATTGATCCCATTTCTCCCGTACTTTCTGAGATTCCATCGGATCAATGGAAATGTGGACCGATGTTACATCATCTGAAAGACTCCTGGCATATTTCAACGCGCTCAGTGAGCCCCGGTGAACCCCAGCCATTAAGACTATGACACGATGGCGTGACATGCGTATGGTATCTTTGTAATTGTCCAACGAAAGTTTTTTTGCCAGCGAAGCATAATGTCGGTGGATGCTAAAGAAAATCGCTATTAGAGCTGGAATCAGGAAGACAATAATCCAGGCACCATCATGGAATTTGGTTATTGCGAACACAATCATCACCACAAATGTACAGAATGCTCCCACCCCATTGATGATCATTTTTATTTGCCAGCGCGCATCGTGTATTAAAACTGATCCTGCTTCCTGTACTTCTGCGTCTCTTGCCAAGCGTCCAGATTTCCACCACCTACGTGCCATTCCAGCTTGCGAGATGGTAAATGATAGAAACACACCAATAGCATATAGGGGAATAAGCCGGGTAACACTCGCCTGAAATAGCACAATAAGCAAAGAAGCCAGAACCGCGAGTGCAATAATCCCTTTTGAATACACCAGGCGGCTGCCTCTAAAAGTTAATTGGCGGGGCAGATATCCATCGCCCGCCGCCAGCGCGCCAAGTCGTGGAAAGTCAGCAAATGCTGTGTTGGCTGCCATAATCAAAATGACAGCTGTTCCTGAAATTACAGCGAGATAAAAAATTCCCTGTCCATCATAAACCGTCCGGGCAAGTTGTGATATCACAGTTTCTGCTTCAGAAGGAACAGCCCCGATCTTACCTACCATAAAAGAAATACTCAAGAACAAGGATGCCAGGATTGCAGCCATCCAGATCAGGGTGATTCCGGCGTTTTTACTTCTTGGTTCTTTAAAAGCGGTGATTCCATTAGAAATGGCTTCAATACCGGTTAAAGCAGCTGTACCGCTTGAAAATGCATGCAGCAAAAGGAATGGAGTAATCGCTTGTGCAATACCCTCAAAAGCCATTTCAGGTGGATTAATCACCGTGCCCAGTGAACCACTAAAATACCTGAAAAAACCTGCTCCAACAGTGATAAACATCACGGTGATAAAGAAATATGTGGGAACAGCAAAAGCTGCACCCGATTCTTTTACCCCCCTCAGGTTAATCATCATAACCAGCATGACCAACACTACGCCAATGTGAACCCGGTATGGAAACAAGGC
>CAZRKL010000006.1:20215-26198 GCA_964600595.1 uncultured Leptolinea sp. | reverse complement strand
GTTGAAGAAAGCGCGTCAGAAGCAAATACCGCCAAACCTATTGCTTTTCCAATAGTCTGGTGAGGTGCATCTGCTGTTTGCAGGGGGTTGCCTATAAACCAATTTCGCCAGGTCCGCTTAGGTTTTGTTGTTACCTCCTGGCTGATGACTGTTGACCCGAAGGGTGATTCATTTATCATTTGTAAATTCCATCTTTCCGCTATATCGCGGTAACCATTAAACTAAATACAAGCCTGAAAAAATCAGACTTGTAAATTCTAATGATATGTGGGGATACAGCCGTTAAGAAGCTATAAATGAATTCCCGAAAAGTATAAATGAAATATATAAATTTTCAGGCAATAAACCGGTAACCGATTCCCGATTCTGTGATAACCAGTTGCGGATCATGCGGATCTATTTCAATTTTCTGACGAAGTTGGCGGATGTATACCCGCAGATATTCCATTTGACTGCCGTCACTGTATCCCCAAACATGGTCGATAATTGATTTATGCGTCAGCACTCTGCCCGCGTTACCGGCTAGGTAAGCCAGCAATTTGTATTCTGTTACGGAAAGTTTAATATGCTCTCCATCCCGGGTAACCAACTGCCTGGTCAAATCTATCGTAAGGGTACCTGCCGTAACCACGTCACTCCTGATACTTTTCATCCGGGCGTGGTGTCGCTGCGCAACACGGATGCGAGCCAGCAATTCATCTACGCCAAATGGTTTAGTCAGGTAATCATCCGCGCCAGCATCCAATGCTGCCACCTTCTCTGCTTCATTATCATGCGCGGATAAGATGATTATAGGGATATCCGTCCACTCCCTGACTTTCCTGCAGACCTCCACCCCGCTCATATCAGGTAATCCGAGGTCCAAAATGATTAAATCGGGTTGGCTGGCAGCCGCGAGCGCAATACCTGTATCTCCGGTGGCGGCTGTGGTCAATTTATAGCTCTGCTGCCCTAATATCGTTTTCAACGCCCTCAGTATCTGTTGCTCATCATCAATAACCAGAATATGGGGTGAGCTCGACATTTTTTAATCCTCTCCATTCGGCAGAATGGGTTCTTCCCCATTCCAGCTCAGCGGCAGCTCAAAATGAAAAGCCACTCCCACGGGCAGATTTTCTGCCCAAATCCTGCCACCATGCGCCTCAACAATTCCCCTGCAAATAGAAAGTCCCAAACCAGTTCCCTGTGAGCTTTCTCTACCTTTAATTGGATAGAACTTCTCAAAAACGTGCTCCAACATATCACTCAGGATATTGGGACCCTGGTTGCTAACGGTCACCCGCATAACATCTCCTGACTTCTCGGCAAGGATTGAAATTTCTGTCTGTGCCGGTGTATGCCGGATGCTGTTCCTGACCAGGTTAATGATCACCTGTTCGAGTAGCACAGCATCGACTGAGATTAAAGGCAGATCGTCTGGCACATTCACCCGAATGGGATGGTCTCCACTCATTCTATGTAATCGTCTTAATCCGGTATCCACAATTTCTGCCATCGAATTCCATTGGCGCTGCAACTTCAACGCCCCGGCTTCAAGGCGTGACATATTCAGTAAATTCCCCACCAGTTGAGCCATGGTTTCGGTCTCTTCAAGCAGCAGTGATTGTAATTCTTCACGCGCATCCTCACCCAGATTGACGTTTGGATCAAATAAACCAGTAGCAGCTGCCTGGATGGAAGCAAGTGGAGTTCTTAACTCATGCGATACAGAGGATAAGATGGCGGTCTTCAGGCGGTCACTTTCATCAATAACCCTTGCCTGTGTTTGCCTGGCAGTCAAAATTGATCTATCAAGAGCCAGAGAGCCTTGCCGGGCAACAGTTTGAATGAGCCGCTCTTCCTCCAGGTTGAGTTTTTCCCCTTTAAACCAGATTCGAATACTGCCGTGATCCCTGTTTGCTGTTTCAAGGGTAAATATTCGCATTTGATATTCTTCTCTCTGGGGGGTACCAGTTTCTGGAAGGTAGTAAGAGTTTAGCTTCTCATCTTCACGGGTCTCCACTTCAACGATCTTGTCTGGGAATAACCCGGTTAATTTTTGAGCCAGGACCTCCGCAATCTCACGAACTTCCACCTTGCCAGCCAGCTCTTCACTTAATTCATATAGTTGCCTCGCTTGTTGTTCGCGGGCCTGAACCCTTTTCAGGTTTTGCTGGCTCTGTGCAATCAGACTTCCGATAACCAGAGCAACAACCAGGAATACAAATAAAACAAGCAGATCCTGGGCATGGTTGACCCTTAAAGTGTAATACGGTGAAATGAAGAAATAATTGAATATGATGAATGAGAGGATGGATGTGGTAATTCCTGCCGCTCTCCCAAATAATGATACACTGATCACCACTGGGATCAGGAATAATAGAGCCACCACAGAATTGGAAAAGGCACTTCGCATCAGAGTTAGAATAACTGCAGCGAGTGCAGTAATTCCAACCGCGAGAAGTATCTGAAAAAATCCTCTGAATGCCTTTTGGATATTTATCATACTAAATGAATTATATGTGTTTCAGCAACCTGGTAAATCTATTTGATATACATCAGTTTGAGACAACACATTATTTAGAACATATGTTGCAATAATTAAATAATGTGGTATCATCTGTAATTGGTTAATGGTGTAATCATCCGCAACCATCTCCCCTTTTTATCCGTATTCTGTGAGTGGTACTCGTTACATTTCAAAACCCTTTTAGTTGAGGAACCATGAACGCTATAGAAGTTGTCCATCTGCGTCGTATTTATCGCCCCAAGACTGGCGTTTTTCGTCAAACCGTCAAAGAAGTGCTCGCCGTTCAGGATGTATCCTTTGAAATCGGTCAGGGAGAACTGTTCGGCTTGGTCGGGCCGAATGGCGCCGGCAAAACCACCACCATAAAGATGCTCACCACCCTGCTCATACCCACCGGCGGATACGCCCTGGTGCATGGCTATGATGTTGTAAAGAGCGCCAATGAAGTACGCAAGATGATCGGCTTCATATTCGGCGGTGAACGCGGTCTATACTGGCGCCTTTCAGGTATTGATAACCTCAAGTATTTTGCCAGCCTTTACCATGTTGATCCATCGGTCAGTAAGACACGCATTCCCTACCTGTTAGAAATGGTTGGCTTGAAAGACCGTGGCAACGAACGGGTGGAAGGCTATTCCCGCGGCATGAAACAACGTCTGCATGTCGCCCGCACCCTGCTGCACGACCCCCAAATTCTGTTCCTGGATGAACCTACCATTGGGTTGGACCCGGTCGGCGCGCGTGAATTTCGTCAGGTGATCCGCTCATTGCAGAGTGAGAAAAAGACCATCCTGCTCACCACCCACTACATGTTCGAAGCGGATGAACTCTGCCAGCGTATCGGGGTCATCAATCAGGGCAAAATGGTTGCGCTCGATACACCTGCCAACCTGAAACATCATGTTGCTGATTTATCGGTAATTGAAGTTGAGTTATTCGGGGCGAACTCCAATTTGGTAGATTCGGTCCGCATGCTGCCCTTTGTAGATACTGTCCAGATGGAAGACCACGACCAGAAGCAATCGATGATGGTACAGACAAAACTGGGTGCCGAGGCGGTACCGGACCTTCTTCACCATCTGGGTGATATCAAGGTTGGTCGGGTACAGGTCCGGGAGCCAACCCTCGAAGATGCTTATGTCCGTCTGGTTGGAGGAGATGGTCATGATCAAGCAGGTGCTTAAATACTGGCGAACCATGCTTAAGGTGGCAGATACCACCTTTCGTCTGCAGGTGATGGATACCTTCATCCTGTTTGGTATCGTTGTCCAGCCGATGATCATCGCCCTCCTGGCAATGTGGATGCTGCAGGATAAGGGTGCGGATGCTGCAATATTTGTCGTTGTCGGCAGCGGGATGACCGGTTTGTGGTCCACACTCCTGTTTGTGGGGGGCAACAGCATCAGTGAAGAGCGCTGGGAAGGTACGCTGGAATCACTTATAGCAGTGCCAACCCCTCTCCCATTGATCATTTTCGGCAAGAACATCGCCAATGTGGTTCAATCGTTGCTCTCAATGATTGTTTCCTATTTATTCATATCTCTGGCTTTCAATTACCCGCTGCATCTCAATAGCCCATTGTTATTCTTCATCTCACTGGTTCTGACTGTTTTCGCATTCATCTGCTTCGGGTTGATCCTTTCACCGATCTTCCTGGTCAGCCCTGGAGTACAGCGTTTTCAGAACGCCATGGAATTCCCGGTTTATATCCTCAGTGGATTCCTTTTTCCGATCCTCATGCTGCCCGGTTGGACGACTCCCCTTAGCTACCTGTTACCAACTTATTGGGCAGCAGAAGCACTTCATGGTACTTCATCGGGAAATGCCAGCTTCGAGCAAATTCTTTTCTACTGGGCAATGTTATTGATTTTCTCCATCCTGTATCTGGCTGGTGCCAATTTGCTATTTCAGAAAGTTTTGGTAAAAGCCCGTAAAGATGCATCTCTCAGTTT
The DNA here is from genome assembly GCA_964600595.1 of uncultured Leptolinea sp. Lineage (GTDB taxonomy): Bacteria > Chloroflexota > Anaerolineae > Anaerolineales > Anaerolineaceae > DAIOEK01. The sequence continues at coordinate 21,737 of CAZRKL010000006.1, read as the reverse complement.
GGAATAAGCCATGAACACAATTACCATGAATTTACGATTATTCTGGCAGGGAACGATCCTGTCTTACATCGCTCTCTTCCGTTGGTTGCGTCCCATCACATACCTGGCATCGAAAGTGGTGATGCCGCTCGCGCAGATACTTTTTTTCACCTTCCTCGGCTCCTATGCCAGTGGTCCCGGAAATGCGTCCTTTTACATCATTGGAAATGCTGTTCAGTTAGCAGCTGTCTCAGGGATTTTTGGTGTCACAATGAGCATTGGTGGCGATCGGTGGGAAGGAACTCTGCCCTACCTGTTCGGAACTCCAGCCAACCGCCTTATGCTGTTCTTCGGGCGTGCTTTTATGCATATCCTGGATGGCTTTTTAGGTGTGTTTATAGGTCTTGCCTGGGGTTGGATCCTTCTGGGAGTGGATTACTCGCAGACTCACCTGGGAGGGCTGATGCTGACCATCCTGATCACCACCTTCAGCACAGCCGGACTGGGATTACTCATGGGTTGTGTCAGTCTCATCACCGCCAACGTGATGTTTGTGAATAACACAGTTTATTTCCTTCTATTATTATTCTCCGGTGCAAATGTGCCGCTGGATACCATGCCTAATTGGATGATAGCTATTTCGAATGTCCTGCCACTTACCCGCGGAATTGCATCCGCGAGGGCACTCATCAGCGGCCAGCCTTTCTCATCGGTGAGTTCATTACTGATGGGTGAATTCTTGATTGGTTGTGGTTATTTGTTCGCTGGTTATTTGCTTTTCCGTTGGTTTGAAACCCAGGCTCGCATGCGCGGTACTCTGGAAACTGTTTAAGAGTACCAAACCAGTTTATACCTGTTCATTTTCAGATACCGGCTGATTATCAGCCGGTTTTATCATCTCAGGGAAGAGAAATATCAGAACCAGAACAAAAATCCCCGCCCCGGCGAGAAAACTTACCAGTGAGAAAACCGGATCGAGAGAGATTGCTGTAAAGATCGAAGGTGACGGCAAAGCTGACCCTTGATAATTGGCAATAATTACCGTAAATAGATTGTTGGCGGCGTGTACACCGAGAGCCAGTTCAAGGGATTGAGATCGTAGTGTAATCCATCCCAGGAAGAAACCAAAACTGAAATAAAAAAGTGCCAGCAGAAGAAAATCAATTTCCATTTCGGGATTGAAAAAGTGGGGAACCGCAAATATTATTCCCGATAAAATGCTCAAAATCCATCTATTACGCGTAAGTCGACCCATCCCCTGAAGGAAATATCCTCTGAACAGGATCTCTTCCGCAGATGTCTGGATGGAAGTAAAAATAAGAGCCAGCAAGCTGAAGGGAAGCCAGCTCTGCAATCTAAAAGTCAGTTCATAACTACCAGGATGAAGCCAAGCATCTATAAGGGTAATCCCCATCGTTATACCCAACCAGATTGCTGCTGCCAGAATAATCCGGTTCCATCCAATTTGTAATTTCGGTGTGATCAGGGTGATGAATGGGCGGTGATGAATTCCCTTTATACAGAGCCATAATCCAAATAACAG
>CAZRKL010000006.1:0-20115 GCA_964600595.1 uncultured Leptolinea sp. | reverse complement strand
AGAACAAACCTGCAACCGTCACCTTCGGGAATAAAGTATAAATCCAGTATTGAATCTTCATCATCCGGTTCAAAATCGGTCGTCCGGAATCTTTGAACAATATGATATTCCGGTTCAAGTATGGCAATACTCCCGGTGATGTACCCATCCCAAGCCGAAAAGGTTCCACCTACCTGCGGGTTAATTTTGGCGATTGAATTTGAAAAAGCTGAATGGGTCTTCGAATCCAGCCAGGCTCGATATGCTTCCTCAGGTGGAACGGGTAATATTGTAAACAACTGGATTATGTCTGACATTAAGGCACCTCAAAGATACTATTCAGTTAATAATTGTAGTCGATAAAAAAAGACAGGACATCCATTTGTGAATGGATGTCCTTCTGAGGAACCTCCCGGAGTTCCTGCCTGGATATTCTGCAGAGTTTTACTTTCCTTTTCCCTGCAGCTTATCGATAGTATTGGCAACCCGTTTAGCGCGGGTTTCAGGTTTTTTGGCTTCATCCAGTGCCTGTATATATTCGCGTTGATGAGTAAAAGATAGTTTTTGCCATCTAATTTTTGCAGGTGGATTGGTGTCTAATGCAGATTGCAAATCAGGTGGTAAAACAACTGTCCTCGGCTCGTTGTCAACTTCCAGTTCAACTTGAATAACATCGCCTGCCTTAACACCGGCGGCGTCCCTGAGGTCACGGTTGACCCCCAGGTAATGGATTCCACCATAGGGTACGATACTGCCGCGGAAAGGATGATTATTAATCGTTCCTTTCACGGGAACCCTGGCTCGTACTCCCCATTTTTCATGAACATCAAAAGGGATCATGATGAAGGTAGCCGAACTATCTGGCTGGCGTGTTAACGTCGCTTGAAAACGAATCACGCCAGCAGCAGATAGATCTTCCATTCCATTTACCTTATTAATTCCCTATCGGCTTAACCACCGAGGTATGCGCGTATTACCCGTTCATCTTCGAGGAGTGCGTGCGCTTCTCCGCTCATCACAACATTGCCTGTTTCCAGAACATATCCGCGATCGGCGATGGATAAAGCCATTTGCGCATTCTGTTCAACCAGGAGAACACTCGTGCCCAAATTATTAATATCCCGGATGATATCAAATATCTGCTCAACCAGAATGGGAGAGAGCCCCATGGATGGCTCATCGAGAAGTAACAACTTGGGGTTCGACATCAGTCCCCGGGCAATGGCAAGCATTTGTTGCTCACCACCCGAAAGTGTTCCGCCGGGCTGATTTTTTCTTTCCTTCAGCCGGGGAAATCGCTGGAACATTTCATCAATTTTGGTCAGTATTTCTTTGCGGTCATTGATGGTGTACGCGCCCATCTCCAGGTTTTCCCAAACACTCATCTTGGGAAAGATTTTTCTTCCTTCAGGAACCTGAATAATTCCCTTACGCACGATCACCTGTGGTGGGGTACTGGAGATGTCTTCCCCAAGATATTCCACAGAACCTTTGGTTGGGTGCAATAAACCCGAAACGGTATTTAATGATGTGGATTTCCCGGCACCATTCGCGCCAATTAAGGCAACAATTTCGCCCTCATTTAACTCAAAACTGATGCCCTGCAGGGCATGGATCGCTCCATAGTAAACATTGATATCAGTAACTTTAAGCATCGTGATGCCTCTGTTTCTTGTATTTCTCTGCAAGAGCAGCGCCGCCCGGTCCAAGATAAGCTTCGATGACTTTTGGATTTGCCTGGATTTCGGTAGCAGTTCCTTCCGCAATCTTCGTCCCATAGTCGAGGACGCTGATGCGGTCTGATATACCCATGACGACCTGCATATCATGTTCAATCAGAATGATGGTAATTCCCAAATCATCACGAAGGCGCTTGATGAAATTGGTCATCTCATGTGTTTCCTGTGGATTCATACCCGCGGTGGGTTCATCCAGCAGTAACAGCCGTGGATGGTTAGCGAGCGCGCGGGCAATTTCTAACCTTCGTTGCGCCCCATAGGGCAGGTTGACCGCGAGAAAATCACCAAAACCGGCTAAACCAACGTAGTTCAATAATCGAATAGCTTCTTCTTTTGAACTTACATCTTCTTTGATGAATCTGGGTGTGTGAACAATCGCATCCATCCAACCAGATTTCAATTTCGGATGATGCCCGACCAGGATATTCTCGATCGCGGTCATATTGCCAAACAATCGGATATTCTGATAAGTTCTAGAAATTCCCTGGCTGGCAATAAAATCTGTCGAAAAGCCTTGAATTGGATCGCCCAAAAAGAGAATCTCGCCTTTTTCTGGTTTATAAAAACCAGATATGCAGTTAAAGAGCGTTGTTTTGCCTGCTCCATTCGGACCGATGATGGAGTAGATATATTTATGAGGCACCTGTAATTCAACCTGGTTTACTGCGGTTAGACCGCCGAAGAATTTGGAAACAGCTTTTGCTTCAATGATGATTTCAGGCATTTCCGCCTCCTTCCTTCCCATCATCCGGTTCTTTCTTCTTGACAAATTTGCTTTCAAGGTTAGGACGTGAACTTGGCCACAGACCTTCTGGGCGCATAATCATCATGACGACCAGAAGTGCTCCAAATACTAGCAGACGATATGTTTCAACCTCCCGCAGAATTTCGGGCAAGCCTTTCAACGTAAACGATCCAAGAATAATTCCCGGAACGCTATTCATTCCACCCACAATCACCAGGCTTAGGACGTTAATGGAAACCATGAATGAATGATCGTCTGGTCCGGTAAACTGGTTACGCGCGGCAAAGATACCTCCTGCCAACCCGGCAAATGCAGCGCCAAGACATAATGCCAGAAGCTTGTATGTCTGGGTGTTAACCCCATTTGCCCGGGATGCAATCTCATCATTATTAATCGCCAGCCATGCACGACCGGTTCGAGAGTTTTGCAACCGGTTATACAAAAAGATGGCAAGAATTACCGCGACAATAATCAAATACATGTAATCTGAATCGCTTGTAAGGGATCTGCCAAATAAGGAAGGTCCCTTAATATCCTGTATACCTCTTGGTCCACCGGTGAAATCAGTTAGAAGGTCACTCTTCAGCAAAATTCGGATGATTTCACCAAAGCCTAACGTAACGATAGCTAGATAATCTCCGCGTAAACGCATGAGCGGCAAGCCGAGCAGTATTCCACCGGCAACCGCGGCAAGCACACCGATCAAAAGTGGCGTCCAAAAGCCCATCATCACATTATGTGGGAAGGGAGAATTTAAGAGAGCAACCGCGTACGCGCCAATCGCGAAGAAAGCCGCATAACCTAAAACCAGTTGCCCAGAGAGACCAACGATAATATTCAAACCCAGACCGGCAATCACATACAATCCCACGGTGCCAAAGACATAATTCCAATAGGAGCCCCACCGAACCGGAAGAATTATCACGACAATCGCCGCGATCAGATACAGGATGTACTTCCCGTACTTCCAGAGGAAGAGAGGAGAGCGTTCTTTAATTTTTTCCAAAATCGAACGAACACTTTGCTTGAAATTGCTCCATCTGGTTTTCAATCCTTCTGAGTTGAAGAAAACACCTAACGCTGCTCCAGCCACGCCACTTAGGATATAGATCACAGGATGGATGACAAAAGCCATCGGTCCTGCGCCCAGTAGGAAGAAGCGGATATTATCCAGAGATAAAGCGGTAAGGTAATATCTGGGGTCTGTCTTTGTGATTTCCAGTTGATACAGGATGAAGGCAAATACCACAACCAGGATACTGCAGGCGATACCTGCAATCAAACCCGCTGTAATTCTTACTTTGGGTGGATCAAATTTTTGACTGGCTGAGGAACCATTCCACAACCCGATCAGGGACAAAAGAACGATGAGAGAGGTTACACTGGGGGTGACTCCCCTCGCCACTGGTGTTCCCATTAGTTTGCTGATGATGGTTGCCGCCATCACATTGAAGGCGATCATTACCAGGAAAATGATGATGATGGCGAAAGTAATACCCCGTTGATAGCTTGAGCGTATTTGGTTGCGGTTCATACTTTTTCCTCCGCCAGCACCTCGCCCAGCAAACCGGAGGGTCTGAAGATTAAGATGACGATCAGGATCACAAATGCGATAACGTCTTTCAGCTGGTAATTAATACCCAATGCGGTAGGACCCATGGATTCGATCACACCCAGGAGCATCCCACCCAGCATTGCTCCGGGCAGGTTGCCAATTCCACCTAATACCGCCGCGGTAAACGCTTTAATACCCGGGATGAAACCGACAAAGTAATACACCAATCCATTGTGTAATCCCCACATTACACCAGCCGCCCCGGCGAGTGCTCCACTGATGATGAATGTTCTGCTGATGATTCCATCAACATCAATGCCCATTAATGCAGCGGTCTTTTTATCCTGGGCGACAGCCCGCATCGCCTTCCCCAATCTTGTCCTTTGAACTACTGTATAAAGAGCAATTAATAGAAGGATGGAGAGCACAAAAGTGAAAACACCTGTGTAAGGTATTGTCACCGTGGATTCATTTATTAATACTTTCCAGCCTACTCCACGCCGCAAAATTTCTGGATTTGTGAAATCCCGTACTTGTGGGCTGAACATAAGCTGAGCAGCATTTTGCAGGAAGAAAGATGCACCGATCGCGCTGATTAAGGGAACCAGACGAGGGGCTTTCCGTAAAGGACGATAAGCGATTTTTTCAAGGAAAAAACCTGTTGCCGCAGCGATAGTCATACCTACAATAAATGTAATTATTACTGACAGGTACGGATGCGCATTGGTAAAGTTCATCGCCGGGTTATCTGGAGTAGGCATTTTAATATTCTTGAGAATTTCAAGAACAAAAAAGCCAGAAAAAGCTCCTATCATCATAACTTCGCCGTGGGCGAAGTTGATCATAAACAGGATACCGTAAACCAGTGTGTATCCAATGGCAATTAGGGAATACACACCTCCAATAATCAACCCGGCAATTAAGAGACGGGTCCAGGTATCTGGTCCGTATTCAGCTTGAACAACAAAGACGAGATAAAAACGCCATAGAATAAAAGCTATTACGAGTAAACCAAAAACTTGCCTGATAATTTTCGAGTAATTCCGTTGACGGATGTGTGACGCAGGTAGTTCAGTAGAATTCATGGTCAATCCCCGGGAGGTTCAATGACTTTGGATTTTTAGCATGCAGGGAAAGGATTTCCCTTTCCCTGCATTATTATTATGACTTTGATTAGTCGAGCGGAAGCCAGGCGCCGTCTTTCACGACCTGGAATTGTGGACCTTCGGTGTTGCATTCACCAATTTCATTACAAGAGTATGTACCACCAATACCTTTGTAATCAGTTAGTGTACGAACAGCGTTTACCAGCGCTCCGCGTGGAACATAGAGTGCACCATCACCACCTTTAACGGCTACAGATTTCACAGCTTGCGCTAATGCAGCTGTCACATCATAACCATTCCAGGTAAAGGGTGAGAGTTCGCCGGGTTTCTTTCCGAATGCTGCTTCATAAGCTGCATCGAAAGCGGCTTTTTCGGGAGTGGAGGGCGGAGTACGAGGAGTGGCAGCGTAAGCGCCTTCACCATTGGGACCGGTGCGGGTGAGGAAATCTTCACCAAAAGTTCCATCGCAACCGAAGAATACAGCATTCTCAAGACCGGATGATTTCATCTGATTGGCGAGAACAGCCGCATCCTGAGTGTATCCACCGAAGTATAGAACTTCAGGATTCTTGGCAGCTACAGTGGTAAGAACCGGGCTGTAATCAGCTTCTTTGGAGGTAATTCCTTCAAAAGCTACAACTTCGCCACCCAGTTCAGTGAAGGTCGCTTGAACAATTTCTGCGAGGCCTTTACCGTAATCCTGTCCATCATGGAGGACAGCAATGGTTTTCTTGCCCAGAACATTAAAGATATATTCTGCAGCAAATTTACCCTGCATGGCATCAGTAAAGGGAATTCGGTTAAACACGCTGGTTCCCTGGGCAGTCAATGCGGGATTGGTAGCGGATGGGGAAAGCATGGGATAACCGGCATCTTCATAGATGGGCATGGCAGAAGCGGTAGCGCCAGAGAAAATGTGACCGGCGATAGCAACAACTGTCTGATCGGCAACGAATTTATTGGCAACCGCAGCACCACCTTCAGGGGTACCGCCGTCATCTTCTGCGATGAGTTCGAATGCAAATCCTTCTACGTCACCTGCATCTTGAACAGCGATCTTGGCACCCTGAGAGATATCGATACCAAAGGAGGCATCGCCACCAGTCATAGGAGCACCCATTCCGATCTTCACTGTTTGACCGGGTTCAATCTTTGCGCAACCTTTGGCGTCAGTGGCGCATACTTCAGGAGCACCTTCTGCGGCGGGTTCGGCTGGAGCTGCAGGTTCTGCAGGAGCAGCGGGTTCAGCTGGTGCAGCTGGTTCGGCGGGCGCAGCGGGTTCAACCGGCGCGGCGGGGGTACAGCTTACTAAAAACGCTGCAACCATGATCAGTGTAAACAAAACTTTCATCGATTTCATGTTCACTTCTCCTCTTATTTGTTTGGTTTGGTTATGACAAGACTTCAAGGTTGATTCTTTATGAAGATAATCTTCGATGACAACCACCTCCTCCTTCTTTTGTTTTCCTTCCGTTCAGCATATAAAAAAATGCCACCCTTTACTTCTATTTGGGTGGCTTCTGTGTTTGTCTCGGGAATGTTTAGTTTATTACGGTTAGTTTTTCACTCCTGCCATCCAAATGCCTTGAGGGCTCCACATATACATAATGTAAGCCCACATAAGAATAAAAGCAATAAGGATACCGTATAGAGCTGCCATAATCACTACTTGAAAATTTATTATAAGCAGACGAATGATTATGTCAATAGTAAACGTGATATCAAATTAATATTTGTTTAATCTTATTGAGTGGCAGAAATTACTTTTGAGCGTCCATCCTGTTTGGCAGAATAAAGTGCCCGGTCCGCAATTTCAATTAAACCAGCCAGAGTTGTGATCCGTGAATCCAATTCTGCGACACCAATACTGGCATCAACGCTGGCTTTCCCCTGAGCAGTTTCAATATATGTATTTCTGATGGCTATCTTGACTCTATTGGCAATTTCTACTGCCTGTATGCTGGTATTTTCTGGCAGGAGGATGACAAATTCATCCCCTCCATATCTGGCAATTAAATCAACATTTCGCAAATTGCTTCTAAACTGGTCTGCTAACGCCGTCAGTAATCGGTCACCCACAGGGTGGCCAAAATGGTCATTGACCTGCTTAAAATAATCCAGGTCGATCATAAGGATTGAAAGAGGATGATTAAATCTGATAGCTCTTTCCACCTCACGCGCACCCAATTCAAATAACGACCTGCGATTACGCAAACCGGTCAATTCATCTGTATCAGCTTTTTGTTGGACTTCTGCATACAAGCGCGCATTTTCAATAGCGGTTGCTGTTTGGCTTGCAAATGCCTTCAATCGATGGGTGTGTTCTTCAGTGTAAAAACCAGGTGATGCACTAAAAAGACTCAGGAAGCCGATGGTTCGTTGACGAACCAGCAAAGGCATCCCGATATAAGATTTTACCCACGCATTTTCAGGCAGCGGATTCCACGCCGCATAATTGCTTGTATCAGATATGGCAAGCGGTAACCCGGTATCAGCCATCCAAGCCATGTTCTGCATCTTTTCAATTGAGAAAGGTTCGTGGTGTGTTAAATCTTGTATGCCGCGATCGGTATATCCACGCGTACGTACGACCCGCAGCAAACCTTTTTCCATCATTAATATTGCACCAGCGTCACTATGAATAACGCGTTCTGCATTTATTAGTATTCGCTCCAGAAGGCTGTCAAAATCCAAATCACTATTTAGCGCTTCAGAAGTATCTCGCAATGCTTCCAGAAATACTTTTTGGTCCCTCTCATTTTGTTCCACGCGCTTCTTCTCGGTGATGTTATCAACAATCCCGCCTATCTGCATCCTGCCTTCGGCTTGTATCGGGAAAAGGCTTAATTCGGCGATAATCACCTTTCCATTTGGCTGGCGGTAAGATATTTCAATCGCTTTATTAAAGTATTCATTCAGTTGGTTTTCCCTAAAACTATGGAAAAGGTGAAACATTTTTTCTCGATAATCGACTGAATCATCCTGACTGATGGATACTTTTGATGATACATCAAGGAATTTTTGATTGAATACTTCTTCCTTACGTAATCCAGTCACTCTTTCAAGGGTTTGGTTCCACTCAATGATCCTGCCAGTACCATCCAAAAGGAAAATACCCAGTCTGGATTGTTCAACGATACTGCGGAATTTCCTCTCACTTGCTTCCAGCTCTTCCTGGGCTTTCTTGACCCTGGTTATATCGCGGATGACAACGTACGCGGCTGTAAAATTTTGGTTTTCATCATAGCGGGGAACAGCGGATATGTGAACCACTTTCTCCATGCCAGTTTCCGGTTGGATGGTCACTTCATAACTGCCTTTTTCACCAAGCTTTCGCATTGCAGTTTCTGTTGCTACTAATGCCTGATCGGATTCACTCAGAAATGATTTAACATTCTTCCCGGTTAATCCTCCCGCGATCACACCAAAAATATTGTCGGCTGCCGGGTTCGCGTATAACACATTCTCCTGCTCATCCGCAATAATCAAGCCCTCTTCCTGATTTTCAACCAGAATTTTATAGTTCATCTGGATTTCTTCCATGGTATCCAGAAGGTTATTTATGGATTGGTTTAAGGTTGAGATCTCATCCATCCCGGTGTCTTTTTCAAGACGGGCTGAAGTTTTTCGAATGAGCATGATCTTCGATAAATCTTCGGTAAGGATGCTGACCCTGGTTAGTAGTATTTTGTCTATCAATAGATATGTGGCGATTCCAGCAAGAATGCCAAAAGCCACCAAGACAAGCAGAAGATATCGTAATGTGTTGATACCCTGCAGATATATCGTTCGCGGAATGCTTACTCTAAGAATATACGAAGGAGCCCCTGCAGGGTCATTAAGAAAAGAGTAGCCATGAATGGTGTTTAAGTCTTGGATCTTTACCGGAATTTTCTCTCCAGCGGCAAAACCTTTCCAAATCTCTTCGAATTCAGGATCGGCAGATGCAACAGGCAGGGAATAGATGTCAATTTGGGTATTTGTTTGTTGAGAGATATTCGCCAACATTTCATCATCCAGAAAACGACCCATGAGAAGAGTTCCGGCTGACCTGCCTATTTGGTCATTTTTCAGGATGGAGGACCCAACAACAATCATTGGTCCTTCATGCTGACTAATGATTCCTGATTTTTTTTCAAGGATGTCGTTACGTGAGAATAAACTGGGGACGGAAATTGGAAGGTTATAAGCAGGTGACAACAGATTGGTCTCTTCACCCGACATTGGGTCTATAGAACGGGATGTAATGAGTTGGTTTTTGCTATCAAAAACAGCCAGTAAAGAGAGATTTAAATTCGATAGGGATTCTAATGTAAGGTTTTCTTCAGGATAATTCTCATTTACGCCCAGCGCATAATAATACGTATCATCCCAATATCCCCAGTCAGCAGAGGTGTTTTTGAGATATTGAGTAGTCGAATCAATTGTCTCAATCACACGCATCACGGCAGCTCTGGTGAAACTATTCTCAATATCCTGATAGCTTCGTAAAAGGATCCTGTAGGAAACCACATAGAGAGTCGCAATCACAAAAGTGAGCGACAGAGAAATAATGATGATGGATTTCTGCTTAATGGACATCCGTATTTATATGAGCACCTATCTATTCCCTAACATCCTTACCTTCCATTATCACGCAATCCTAGTTTTGGGACAATAAAAAATAGCTAAATTATCTATATATGAAAAATAACAAAATCCAATATCAATAGCTTTCTTTAAGATCTTTCAGGTCTGGAATGCCTGGCATAATTCTGGCAACCCTTTCATCAATCGATATATCGATGAGAGGAGAGAAAAATGCATGCTTCAATAAAGAAAAGTCTGGGATTACTTTTAGTATTATTCCTGGCTTTCCTCCCTTACTCCGTCCAGGCTCAGACAGCGGCAGTGACATATTCCACTACCATCACCTACCAGAATATTGGCAACGATACCGCGCATATCACCCTGCTATTCTACCCTGAAGGATCATCTACCCCCATCAGTATTTCCCGTCCAGATTTGCCCAAAGGCGCTAGTGCAACCGTTTCTGTAGGCAGCCTGGGTTCAACATCAGGATTCAAGGGTTCAGCGGTAATCAAGGCTGATATGCAGCTTGCCGTAACAATGACACAAATTCCCTCGAACACAAGTGTAAAAAGCCGCCCAATGGCCGCCGGCTTCATACAGGGGAGTGGTGAAATTTGGTTCCCCTTTGTGGTAAAGGAATCTCCAGGATCAATACTTTCTGTGCAGAATCTTGAAAAGACTTCTATAAATTTAAAACTTACTTTTCATTCAACTAATGGATCAGTAGTGGTCAGTAAAAATAATGTTGCCGCAGGATCAGCAGCCTTCTTCGAGCTTAATCAAATGAATGAACTTACAACGACTTCATACGATGTTCACGTGGTTGCTACGAAATCTGGGTCAACAAATACTGCAAATATTGCCGGGTTGCAAATGAACCGAACCAGTGGAGGAGAATCAACATATGCAAATGAAAGTATCTCCCAATTGGGAAAGAAAGTTTATATGCCGGTCGCAATGTGCAATGCAATAAATGGATTCTCAACTTCATATTATATTTACAACACCAGTTCCACAGAAAAAACGACGGTAACGGTCACGTATAATAGCGGGAAAAAGGGTACATTGAGTCTATCCCCGAATTATGGTACTTGGTACCATGCTTGTATGCCGAGTGGCACATCGTCTGGGTACAATGGTTGGGCAACGATTACCAGCAATACCACAAATATTATCGCCTGGGGACATTTAAAGAATACGGGCATGTCCGCCTCATTTTCAGGTCAGACAGTTGGATCTAATAAGCTTGCCGTACCATATGCGCTTTATTCAACAGCAAATTATTCAAACGGATTACGCCAACGCTCTATCATCTATATCCAAAACATGGGTTCGAGCCTGGCTAGTGGAGCAGTCAAAGTGAAGTATTTTGATAAAAACGGAAAACTCATTGGCACCCATTCGCTGGGATCGATGGCAAACGGAGCCAGGATAGAATCAAACGCCAGTAAGATCGGAAGCGCAGGTGCGGAATTTGGATACTATTCAGACGGTACTTCGGGTGGATCTGCTCTTATTGAAGCTCCAGCAGGTAGTAATCTTATGGCTGCTGTCTGGGTTCATTCCAACCCTTCTAAAGGTTTATATCGCGGAGAGGCATATAACGCCATACCAATACTTTTGGCTCCATAACCAACATATATAAAAAAATTCCCCACCCGGGGGATTTTTTTATACGTCAACCTAATTTACAAAATAGCCAGATGGCTGATCACAATTCTCAGCCCAATTCCAATGAGGATAACTCCTCCAAGAATCTCCATCCGCTTCCCGAAATTTTCTCCCAGTTTGTTTCCAATTCCCAACCCGATCAAGGATAGTACCAGGGTGATGATTCCGATGATGATCACTGGCTGAATGATCTCAACATTTATTAACGCCATACTTAAACCGACTGCAAGCGCATCTATGCTGGTGGCAATACATAAGAGCATCAGGAATCCACCTTTTGAGGGATTCTGTACGTAACATTTTGTTTCTTTATTTACTCCAGAACGGATCATATTGATGCCAACAATAGATAGTAAACCCAAGGCGATCCAATGGTCATACTGATTAATCCAGCGGGAGATGGTCGACCCGGCTAACCAGCCGATAAAAGTCATTAATCCTTGAAAGAAACCAAAATGGAAAGCCAGCCGGAAAATGGATCGTCGATCCGTCGCCCGTCTTGAGGTACCTACGCCCAGAGAAACAGCAAATGCATCCATAGCCAAACCGATTGCGATGAAGACTGAGTTGATCGATGCCATAATTGGTGAATTATAACTGATGGCAGGTTTTTACCACGAAAAAACACATAAAAAAACCTTCCCGAATGGGAAGGTTATAGTGAAAACAAGGTTGAATATTTGGCTACTTCATTAATACATGACCCAAGTCAAGTGTCTCGCCACCTTGCGCGACGACAACAAGCGGTTCCCCAGAATCATCCTTAATGATTTCATAGCTTACCATTGGATCACCAATGATCAGTACGTATTCACCAGATTGAATATCCGCTATTAAAAACGAACCATCTTTCCCAGTCACTGTGGAAGGGCTTGCACCTGCGTCAAAAAGGAAAGCAGCTTTCCCTTTTTCTCTAAAGACCTGGGCAAAATGAACCGGCGTTTTTGAAATAGGTTCTTCATCTGTCCCGAGTAACGTTCCAAGAATGGTTACAACTCCCGGGATAATTTTTGGGGCTGATTGCTTTGCTACGATTCCTTCGGCTTCCGAAATGACATGGCATCCACTCAGCAGAATACTCAAAATCATGCTCAAAAATAGGATTTTTTTCATAATATTCTCCCATCTAATTCTTGATATTGAATCGTGCAAGATGCTTACCAGGTTGTTTTATGCTGCCAGGAGAATTTTTTATCTGAGTTTTATAGAAGAATTACCATGGGATGCCGATAATAAAACTAATTGCTAGCACAATGTCTTTTCAGGTTGATTGATAGATAAAAGGCCACTATAGTTAGAATAGTATCAGTGGCTGAAAAAAGTATGCCAATAAAACGACTAGCTTTACTTCTTGAGAAATATCGCTGGATACCCTGGATTATTCTGGGCACCCTCTTAATCTCAATAACAGCATTGGGATATGTTTTATTTATTAGCAATTTGCGCGAATATCTCAGTTTAGAGGAACGAAATTGGTTGAAAGAACGTTCCGTATTACGTTTCGCGCCGGATCCCGATTTTCCGCCAATAGAGTATTTTGACGATAATGGGAACTATCAGGGATTAACTTCTGAGTATTTCGGTTTGATTCAAAAAAGGCTGAAGATTCCAATTGAAATCGTCCAATACGAATCCTGGCAGGATGTTTTGGACGCGGCGAAAGAGCGTGAAATTGATGGTATAACAGCAGCTCAGCCCTCGGTTGATAGATCTCAATATCTAATATTCACTGAATCATATTTAAATATCCCCAATGTAATTATCACCCGCCGTGATTATCTGGGTGACCTAGATCTTGAACAAATGCAGGGTTGGACGGTGGCAATAACAAGCGGTTATGCATTAGAAGAATATGTTCACAAAAACTATCCGTATGTCACAATTCAGCCAACATCTAATGATCTGGAGGCTCTCCAAAATGTTTCATTTGAAAGGGCTGACGCAGCAATTATAAATTTAGCCATAGCTACAACCCTTATCGAACAGCATGGAATTACTAATCTGAGAATTGCTGGTGACTCTGGAAAAGACAATCCACTAGCAATCGCCGTACGTTCTGATGAGCCAATTCTATTAAGCATCATGGAAAAGGGTCTACTTACAATTTCACCGGCTGAAAAAGAGGAAATTTACAATCGTTGGATAACAATTAAGGGTGATGCAAATACATTAGGTACATCAGTATGGTTGATTATCTTCTGGTCTCTGGCCATTATGACTGCCTTCCTGGGTCTGGTTCTGTTTTGGAATAGCACCTTACGTTTACAAGTCAACAATAAGACAGCAGAGCTCAACCAGGAATTACAACAAAAACAACTCGCTGAATCGCAACTCAATCAACAGCTTGAAAACTTATCTGCCTTGAGGGCAGTAGGCGTGGCAATAAATGCCAGCATGGATCTGCCATTAACCCTTAACATTCTATTGGATCAGGTGTCATCCAAATTAAATGTTGATGCGTGCAGCATTTTATTGCTTAATCCCTACTCTCGCACGCTCGACAGGATGGCTGACCGTGGATTTCGAACACCATATCTACATGGAATTTCCAACTCTCACGGAAACAATAGCTTCGCCTGGAATGCCATCCGCTCACGAAACCTGGTCATCGTAGATCAATATAATCCTGCTGAAGAGGGCATTGATTCTACATTTATGGAAGCGGAAGGATTTGTGAATTATATTGGCTCCCCGTTGATATCCAAGGGATCAGTTAAAGGGGTGCTTGAAATCTATAATCGAACACCATTGCCAAAAGATAGTGTTTGGATGGATTTTCTTGAAGCGATGTCAAGCCAGGCTGCCATAGCATTGGATAATACGACACTATTTCAAGATCTGCAGCGGGCTAACCTTGATCTCACTCTGGCATACGACGCTACTATCGAAGGCTGGGCACGCGCCCTTGAATTGAGAGATGGTGCAACCGAAGGACATTCTCAACGGGTTACCAGACTAACCCTGGACCTGGCAAGTCGCATGGGTGTACCTGACGAAGATTTAATTCATGTCCGCAGAGGAGCACTCCTCCATGACATTGGCAAAATGGGAATTCCCGATAATATTCTCCTGAAACCCGGTCCTCTAACCCCAGATGAATGGGAGACTATGAAAAAGCACCCGGTTTATGCGTACGAAATGCTGCGCAGCATCGATTATCTGAGACCCGCGCTGGATATTCCACACTTTCATCATGAAAGATATGATGGCAGCGGCTACCCACTGGGATTGGTTGGAGACCGGATTCCGCTCGCAGCCAGGGTTTTTTCAGTGATCGACGTCTGGGATGCGCTGACTTCAGACCGCCCTTATCGAAAATCATGGGATGAAAAAAAAGTATTTTCTTATATCCATGAAAACTCGGGCATTTTGTTTGATCCGCAAATTGCAGAAGAATTTCTAAACATAATAAAACAATAAGTAGATCATTTTGCCTTCTTGACAGAATCGCCTTCCATGTGCGACTATTAATTGCATGGAAGAGATCCATCTCTCACAATATTTACCAGCTCCACCAGAAGTAATTTATAACGCGTGGTTGGATAGTAAATCGCATCGCAACTTCACTGGAGGCAATGCGGTCATCGAACCACGCCAGGGAGGACACATCTCTGCCTGGGATGGCTATATTACCGGAATTATCCTGAAATTGGAACCACACCACCGCATCGTTCAATCCTGGCGAACAACCGATTTTCATCCTCTGGATCCATCTTCTACTTTGGAAGTTATTTTCGAACCAGAAGAAAATGGAACAACACTGATTCTCAATCATGTTGACCTGCCAAAAGATCAGGCGGATAAATATAAATTGGGTTGGGAAGAATCATATCTGATTCCCATGCTGGGATATTTCACTTTATTAGCTGAAAAGATGCAAAACAGCTCAACTTCGATCGAAGAGAATGCCGCAACAAATCCACCAGGGGAATAATTTGACGCAAATACACCCCTGAAGTAGAATAGAAGCACAATTGAATAGGCAATATCGGTGCCTTTACCCCCGGATGGGAAGGCTTAATGGCGAAACCGGTGACAAGAATTCTTGAAGTCCGGTGCTGTCGCGCAACTGTAAGGATGAATATCCAAGCCAGGTCGCCCGCCTCTATTGTATGTACCACATCCTCGCGCAAAGGAGTTGGAATTACTGGATTAAGTGACCAAACCACCCAAAAACCTGTCGAGAGACAGGTTTTTTCATTAACATTCAAATTAAGGAGTCGCAACAACTATGGATAAATCCCGCTTGATAAAAACCATCCCCATGATTCTGATTCTGGGTTTCCTGACCGCATGCGCACCACAAACAAATTCAACCCCTCTTGCAAGCACATATACAGATGGTCTGGGCAGAGAGGTATCTATCGAAAATACGCCTAAACGGATCGTCTCGTTGTCCGCATCCAATACAGAAATCCTTTTTGCCATCGGCGCAGGCGATCAAGTGGTGGGTAGAGATGAATTTTCCGATTATCCCGCTGAAGTAGTTAGCATCCCCAGCGTTGGCGGATCTATGGGCAAATACAGCCTGGAACAGATTGCCGCGCTTGAACCTGATCTTATCCTCGCCGCAGAGATCAACACTCCTGAACAGGTAAAAGCATTTGAAGAATTGGATCTCACGGTGTATTACCTGTCCAATCCAAAGGACATCGATGGTTTATACGCCAACCTTCTGCTGATTGGACAAATCACTGGAAATGATAAAGAAGCGCAGACACTGGTAGATGGATTGAAAAACCGTGTAGATCAAGTACTCAACCTGGAGAAACCGTCCAGTCCGATTCGGGTTTTTTATGAACTGGATGGGAGTGATCCTTCCAAACCCTGGACACCAGGAAAAGGCACCTATATGGATTTGCTGCTTACACTGGCAGGGGGCGAGAATATAGGATCAACAGCCGGAGAAGGGTGGCTGCAGATCAGTCAGGAAGCAATACTCTCCGCAGATCCACAGGTTATCTTGCTGGGTGACGCCGCTTACGGAATCACGCCGGAAATGGTTGCTGAAAGAAGTGGATGGAGCGGAATCAGTGCCGTTAGCGATACACGCGTCTACCCCTTTGATGACAACCTGGTCAGTCGTCCCGGTCCGCGTCTGGTGGATGGGCTCGAATTAATTGCAGAGATTATCCGCAGGTAACCTGACCCATGTATAAAAACCGGGTATCTCCAAACCTGATCAGCATCGTGCTTGCACTTCTTGCGGCTATTCTAAGTCTGTTGGTGGGTAGTGTAACCATCCCCATAGATTCGCTGCTGAAAGTAATTGCTGAGTGGCTGGGGATCCCGGTTGTAGAGCCTATTTCTGCAATTCACCGTACGATTCTTCTCGATATCAGGCTTCCCCGAACTGTTTTGATAGCCCTTACAGGCGCATCCCTGGCTGGTTCTGGTGCAGCTTACCAGGGTCTGTTCCGCAACCCGCTGGCTGATCCGTATCTAATTGGCGTTGCCTCCGGTGCCGGTCTGGGAGCTGTGATTGCCATGAGCATTAACTATCCGGATAATTTGCTGGGTATGTTCTCAATTCCGATCGCTGCATTCGCGTCAGGATTGATCACCATCCTATTGGTTTACACGCTTGCACGGGTTGGAAGAACAGTACCAACAACGAATTTATTATTGGCAGGCGTTACAGTAAGCTCATTTGCCACTGCGCTCACATCATTCTTAATGATCCAATCACAGAATGAGCTCAGGAGAGCCATTATCTGGTTGTTGGGAGGCGCAACCCTCAGCGGATGGAAACCGGTGATAGCCATGCTTCCCTATTCCCTGGTCGGTCTGCTGGGATTGTACCTGTTGAGTTACTCCCTTAACGTGCTTCAATTTGGTGAAGAGCAAGCCAGGCAATTGGGGCTAAATGTCGATTTGATGAAGAAGTTAATCATACTGGCTTCATCGCTTACCGCTGCAGCGGCAGTGGCATTTAGTGGCATCATCGGTTTTATTGGCTTGATTGTGCCGCATATGATCCGCATAATGTGGACCGGAGATTACCAGAAATTGCTCCCATTATCAATTTGGATGGGCATGGTATTGCTGCTCGTTACAGATGTCATTGCCCGGGTTGCCATAGCACCTCAAGAAATCCCGCTGGGAGTTATCACCGCCCTGGTGGGCGCCCCATTCTTCCTCTTGGTATTACGGCGGTCAAAACAGCAGGCTTTTTGGTAGACATCATGATTGATCATATTCTTACTGTTCGAAATCTTCATACAGGCTACGGAAAACAACAGGTTCTGCATGACATTAACCTGTCTGTTCATCCAGGAGAAGTATCAGCTTTAATTGGTCCCAACGGTTCCGGAAAATCAACACTTATAAAGGCGATCAGTTGTATTCTGCCGGTTTGGAAAGGCAGTATTCATATTGATGGATATGATTTGCTGCACACCTCTTCACAGGAACGTGCCCGTTTGATTTCAGTCATCCCACAAGCCCGCAATCTACCGCCGGCATTTTCAGTGAGAGAAGTCGTTCGGATGGGGCGCACACCATACATAAACTGGCTGGGCAAATTAAGTAAAGAAGATGAAATCCAGGTGAACCTGGCTATGCAACGTACGGATACCGAGCACTTAGCGGATCGGCAGATGGGAGACCTATCAGGAGGCGAACAACAACGGGTACTGGTTGCCAGGGCAATTGCGCAACAACCAAAAGTTCTGCTTCTCGATGAACCAACCACCCACCTGGATATCTCTTATCAACGATCCCTGATGAAACTTATCGTAAATCTCGCCCATGAACAAAATGTAACTGTTCTCATGGCTGTACATGATCTGGATCTCGTTTCGATCTTTGCTGATTCTGCATATCTACTGGTAAATGGAAGAATGAAAGCTACCGGTTTACCTGAAGATGTTCTTACTGATGAAATACTGAGCGACGTTTACCATACGCCCATGAAGGTACTCAGGTTAGTTACAGGTAAGTTACACGTTATGCCTGAGTAAGTTTGCATTAGAGTTTTTTAAATATCCTTATACAAACAACTGAAACCGGTAGAAGTAGTGTTGACCGCGCCTTCTCGCCCATTTATCCTTATTCTAATTATTGTTATCAAAGGGGCATTTTGCGGGAGGGTACGATGAAAACGAATTTGAACTTATTGTTTAGTAAACTGGCTCGCCTGGGATATATCCTGGGTATGGCCTCCATGATCGCTGCAGCTTTATTAACGGTGGTAAACCAACCGGTTTCAGCTTTTCTGGCATCAGGTGGAGTTGCCAATCGTGCAATGCAACAGGAAGCAACAAATACACCGGAGCTGGAACAAGAAAACTTAGATAATAATTTGGAATCACTACGGTTTAGTCCTCCGGGAAATGATAATCCCACAAAGACCCCCAAGCCGACCAAAACTCCAGAACCAACAAAGACGCCCAAAGAAACAAATATCCCTACCAACACAGCAGAGCCTCCAACGAGTACTCCAACTAACACAGAAGTACCGCCTACAAACACACCGACAAATACACCAGAGTCACCGACTGCAACAAATACACCTACCACTGAGCCAACCGTTGGAAGCACAGAAACCAAACTAAAAATTAAGCTAAATCTCTCACACATTAAATGCGTGGATGGAAAAGTTGAAATCCATTTTGTATTACTCAATGTCCCTGATGGCGTAACCCCAGGTACATTATCATATACCTATGGCACAATAAATCCGGGAGCAAATACCGGTAACGTCTGGCATTACACCGACCATCTGGCATCAGGCTATTACAATGTAACCAGTGCATCTGTGGTTGTGGATGGCAAAACGATCAACTTGCATAACCCGGGAGAATATGCAGATACATATCAGTGTGGAATAACCACCCAGCCGACCAATACGCCAACCTTCACTCCAACCGCCACAGGCACGGTTACCTCTACCCCAACCGATACTCCAACCGCGACCCCCACTGAAACGCCTACCGAGACTCCGACCGCCACACCAACCGAGGTACCCTTCTTTGATCTATCTTTAAGATATGTCTGCCTTCAGGGTGAGCAGGAGTGGACGATCACCAATACCAACGACTTCCCGGTTGATTTTGATTGGGAGCTGGAAGATGCGAATATTGTGGCAGTCAATTCAGCCATGAAACTTGCCAAACCAGCGCCGATCAGATTAATGGCAATTGACAGCGGAAGTATGACTGTTCCTGCCAATAGTTCCATTTCATTCATGACCGTTGGTGGATACCACCGGATGACAATCACATGGTTCAATGGAGAATCCCAATCATCATTGTCCCAGACAACAACATCGGTTTCCCCTTGTTTCCAGGAAAACCCAACCTCTACCCCCACAACCGTTGTTGGCAGCACCCGCACACCAACTACAACTGTGGGAAGCACCCGCACGCCTACCCCTGTGGTTCGGCGTACCAGCACCCCGGTGATTGTGACCCTCACCCCCGATCCTGGTGATCCTGCGGCGTTCCTTATCCCGGTAACCGGCGCTGATGTAAGCGGAAACCCATTCGCAAATCAAACAACCGGTTCCCTCTTCTTCAACCTCGGATTGGTTTTCTTTGGACTTGCATTCACCAGTCATGGATTATCCATCCGGTTTGGAAAGAAAAGAGAATAGTAAAATAATATAGGGAACAAAGAGGGCGCCCAAACAGCGCCCTCTTTTTCGAAATCTATGAAACATCAAAAACTGTTTGCCTTTCTTCTAATCTTCAGTGGAATCCTCATCCTGATCTTTGCCATCGGGAATGTTTTTTTTGACATTCCGGG
>CAZRKL010000005.1:12174-44474 GCA_964600595.1 uncultured Leptolinea sp. | reverse complement strand
AGATGATCCTCATTTTTTAGAAAACCCTGTTTGGAGGTGGTCACATCATTCACCAGTACTATTGGAAATTCAAAAAGCAGCTTTTGCACCTTTTCTTTTTCTGTGGTGATGAATAGAACCTTCTTCTTGGCAATTTCTTCATTCTGCTCAAACACCAACCGCTGGTCGGTAAGGAAGAGATGTCCCTTCGGATCGTCTTTATCCTCTTTTCCATTGGGCGCCCATACTGCCTCAACCGCATTGATAGCAGATTCGGCTGCACCAAGTTTAAAGGACGATGCAGCAAACCAGGATAACATCTTTTCCATTCTGGTGAGTGTGGATGTGATCTTGGTTAAATTCCGCTGAAACTCGTCGTATGTTCCCCGAACAGAACTCTCTGCGCTAGTGACTTTGCTCTCCATGGTTGAAATCGCAGACTGCACCTGACCGAGGAAAGGTGCCGCCATGGTTGGATTGGTGCTGCGAGAAGTTAGCTGCAGCATGAGGCTTTCCACACCCCGCACCTCGGCATCGAGTCTGGCTGCCTGCTCGTTTATTAGATTTAAGATCGCCGGCTGAAGTGGAGTCCATTGCGCCTGTAAACTTGCCGCCTGGTTCTCCAATTCCTTATCAAAAATATAACCTTTTGAGCGAAGACCTTTAATCCGCTGGGTGAGACCCGCGACATTGGTTTGCATGTCCTCCACCTGATCGCGGATTGTGGTGAGTCTTACTCCGGTATGCAGACGATTGAGGTCGTCTTGAGCTTTGCGGATATCTGTTTTTAACTTTTCCTGTGGATTCGGGGCTGGAGCTGGCTTTTGTGACATTCTACCTTCCTCTCGAATTTTTGCTGATAACCTAGTATATTATCCATTATATAAGCATGTGGCAAGAGGAAAATCAATGAAATCGAGTATGTGGCTACAGGCTCTCAAGGGGATTCCGCGGATATCCGTTGAAGAGTGGACTGGGTTGAATCCCATTACCCGTTGGCTGATTTCAGTCAGGGCGGCAGTTCTGGTAATGACATTTATTTCTGCCGCGCTGGCAGGTCTTTTAGCATGGAGAGATGGTGAGTTCATTTGGTGGCGCTGGTTACTGCTCACCATTGGCTTGATCCTGGCACATGCCACCAACAACATCCTTAACGATATTACAGACCACCAGAAAGGGGTGGATCACCAGAACTACTTCCGCACCCGCTATGGTGTCCAGCCGTTGGAATCCGGTTTACTGACCCGCAAACAGGCATACATCATGGCGGGCGTCACCGGCACGCTGGCAGTTGCTGCCGGTTTACCACTGGTGCTTACTTCCGGCACTCTCGGCTGGATTCTACTGGCATCTGGAGCATTTTTTGTTTTGTTCTACACGTTCCCGTTAAAGTATATCGGGTTGGGCGAAATTGCTGTAATCCTTGTCTGGGGTCCTCTCATGGTGGGAGGTGGCTATTATGTCATCACCGGAATGTGGAGCTGGGAAAGTGTGGTTGTCAGCCTTCCATACGCGCTGGGGACAACCATGGTGATTTTTGGAAAACACATTGATAAACGGGAAGAAGATAAATCTAAAGGAATTCATACTTTGCCGGTGATTCTCGGAGATACAGCGTCCCGTTTCATGACGCTTGTGCTGATGGCGCTGCAGTATGTACTTGTTTTAGGATTGGTCATCAGCCGGACATTTTCGCCCATCCTGCTTTTTGCCTTCATGGCAATAGATACCATCCCAGCAGTATGGAAGGTATATAAAAATTCCAAGCCGGATAGCATGCCCGAAGGTTACCGGGAAGATGTTTGGCCGCTCTATTATGTTGCCCTGGCATTTTTACATAACCGTGAATTTGGCATGTGGTTTATGGGCGGCATTTTTGTAGAAACACTTTTACGATCATTCAACCTGCTTGGCTGACTGGGCTAATCCAAATCAACCCGGTTCGGGTTGCCAGAAAAAATCACAGCTGGTGGTCATGGATTCGAACCACAATCTTGATGTCCAGAGCATCATGTCCTGCCGTTAGACGAACCACCAATAAACATCAGGCTGGCGATCAAGGATTCGAACCTCGCTCCCGATGTCCAAAGCATCGTGTCCTGCCGCTAGACGAATCGCCAATATTTGCAGACAAAACAAAACCGGGACTGCGTGTCCCGGTCAATTTCATCTACGATAAGAGAGTATTATCTCAACAGGAAACGCAAAATTCCAGCAATATTTGCTGGCGCTGGCTTTTGGTTTGCTGAACAAAGATAAATAAATTCATGTCAAATATGATACTCCTCGCGGATAGAATGTCAAGAACCAAAATTCCGGTGCTGCTAAACAAAATAGAAATTTATATACTTCTCTAATTCTGGTTATACATTTTTCTTATATTCGCCAACTAAAATTCAAGATGCATATAAACATTCAACAGATCAATCATAGGAGGTTGATATGATGTACTACCGACGTAAATGGTTACCTGAAAGATATCAAGAAATGCAGCGATTTCAAAAGGAAATGAACAGGCTGTTCGATCAATCGATGGTTACGCGTTATGGCATGCCATCATGCAATCCATTGATGAATGTATACACCAGTGACGAACACGCCATTGTTCAGGCTGAACTACCGGGAGTGAGTCCAGACCTGGTGGAGATCAGTGTGATTGGCGAAAGCCTCAATATCCGGGGTGAACGTGCAGCAGCAAATATGGATGGCGAAGTTACATACCATCGTCAGGAAAGAAGTTGCGGAAAGTTCGATAGAAGTATCGAATTACCCTTCCCTGTTAACTCAGATAAAGTGGAAGCGAAAATGAATAACGGCATTCTCACCATCATCCTTCCTCGTGCCGAAGAAGATAAACCCCGCCGTATCCAGGTGCGCAGCTAATGCAGGAGGTAGAAATGACTGAAAAAGAAATTATGAAAAATCGCCGGGATCTGGCTGAAAAAGATGTAGTCGAACAGCCCCAGCGTAACAAGCATTTGTATTCTCCACTCACAGATATCCTTGAAAATGGAGATCAATACACCATCCTGGTGGATGTACCCGGTGCAGACCGCGAGCATGTCCAGATTACACTCGAGAAGAATGTTCTGACAATCCAGGCTGAAACCGGAATGCAACATCCAGAAGGGTACACAATGGTGTTGTCGGAATACGGCATCGGTGACTATACCCGAAGTTTTGTTCTCACTGATGTTATTGATCAGGAAAAAATTGAGGCAACTGTAACCGATGGTGTTCTCAAGCTGGTTTTACCTAAAGCAGGACCTGCCAAAACACATCAGATCAAAATCAGTACTGGCAACTAATTCGTACAGATTGGAGGTGTTCTATGCCAATTTCAGATTTATTACCCTGGAGCAGGGATAAGGATAAATACAACTTTCAACGCAGACAGGAATACGACCCTTTTGATTTTCAGAATGATATGAACCGGATGATTGAAGAATTTTTCCAGGACCCATTCCCCAGAACCGCCTTGCAGCGAATGGGAGAAATGCCGGCTGGTTTTTCTCCCCGCATGGATGTTAGCGAAACAGATAAGGAAATATGCATCACAGCTGATCTACCGGGAATGGATGAGAAAGATATTAACATCACCCTCGAGAACGGAGTGATCTCAATCAGCGGTGAGAAGAAGGCCGAGCGGGAAGAGAAAGAACGTTCATACCACCGTGTGGAACGCCGCTATGGATCCTTCCGCCGCAGCTTTAAGCTCCCGGGTGAAGTGGATTTCGACAAAGTCGGAGCTACATTCAAGAAGGGCGTATTACGGGTAACCATTCCCAAACCTGAGAAGCCAGTTGCCAATAGGAAAAGAATAGAAGTAAAAGCAGGATAGTACCAGTAAGAGTAATATTCATAAAACACAAGCACTGTTTATTGATACAGCAGTGCTTGTGTTTTAAGTAATTTCCTGAAAACGTAAATACAGCCTTCGTTTATATACTTGTTCAAAAAGATCGGCTTTTTTATACGCCTGCTTCTCTTCCTCCGTGGAGTATAGCGTTACATTGCAGGTGAGGATCACATCAGTGAGTGTGATGGCAGCTGTGATTGTGATCAAATTGTTACTATGGTTATAATCCAGTCCATCTGCTATACGCAACAATGCAGCCATTTTTGAAACTATTTTCCGTTCAGACGGCTCTAGGGCAGCATAATGATCGTGCTTTAGATCAGGTAGAGCTTTGCGGTGGTAGCGGGCAATAGAACCTACAATCAGCCGTTCTTTGCTGTTCATTGGCAGGATCTGGTTATCGAGGATCATTTTGAGGGATTTTTTATGATGTTCCTGCCATCCCTGGGTCCAGCCAATATCATGTAGGAGCGCAGCATATAGCAACCAACTTCTTTCTTCTTCTCCATAGCGGTGCAGGGGCTGAAGAGCATCGAAAAGCTGCAGTGAATTTTTTGCCACCTGCTCTGTATGCGTGAGATCGTCAAGGCAGGTCCGTGCAAATTGATGTACTGCACGCAACAGAGCATCGTCCTCCATACAATTATTCCTTTGCAGGCTCCGGCTCTGTCAATTGACTTTGTAACACCGAGGTTTCCAGCGCCCGGATATAGATATCCGGCAGAGTGTACTCACGCATCGCATTGAGCGCTGATGCCAAATCATATTCAACCCGATAGTGGTCAATAGTCACAAAACCTTTTTTCACTTGAATAACACAATAAGAAGCCCGGGGGTCTCCATCTACGGGTTTACCCACTGATCCGGGATTAATAAAGGAGATTCCATCTACTTCGCGAATAAATGGTTTATGTGTATGTCCACACAGGATAAAATCTGCCCGGGTCAATTTTGTCAATTCGCGTAAGTACTCATCAGGAGTGTCCGCGTAGACATTATCGGCAATATCCTTTGGACTGCCGTGAGTCAGCAAGAAACGGTACCCTTTTAACTTCACCTTTGTTGTTGATGGCAAATCAGACAGATATTCACGATTTTTCCTGGAAAGCTGCTTATATGTCCAGTAAAATGGCATTTCATCTTGGGTAATGTTTTCTTCCTTCTTTTTTCCAACCTTCAATATGGCTCTATCCACATTCCCCTGGATGGCAACTGGATCCATTTTTCGGACTGTCTTTACGACCTGATCAGGAAAGGCATTGAATTGGATCTGGTCTCCCAGGCACCAGAAGTATTTAATCCCCTGGTTTTCCGCGTGCGCCAGAACCGCCTCCAGTGCAAATAAATTGGCATGTATATCACTGATCACTGCGATTTTCATTCTTCATTCCCTCCTCATTGTCATTTGATAATTCCATGGTTTTTCCTTGGTTATTTTCCGCATTGGATGATTGCAATTTTTCCTCATCCTCAGGAGTAATCGGCTCTGGTACAGCCAATATTTGCTGCATGCGGGCATCCATTTTTTTCCAGATTTGTTTCCGCACAGACTGTTGCCAGAAACGAAAAAACTCGGTATATCTGCGCTGCCGTTCAGATAATCTGTTTTGCCTGAAAACCTCAATCCCGGGGAGCAGTCCTTTGAACCCTCGCAAATTTCCAAAATAGTCTAAGGTAAGTTGCTTTTCTTCATCGATAAACGCCGGAATAAAATCTTCCCAAACATCACAATCATGCATATATCCGAGCGTATCTTGAATATCTTTCAGCACTTTCAGCCAGCTTTTTTGCTGATCAGGGAAGAGTGGGGCAAAGATCTCTATTGTGTAACGTAATCGCTTGGCGGCAATCCTCATGGCGTGAAGTTCGGTGGTTACATCGGGTTTGTCTACATAAGGTTCAAATGCCAGAAGCTCCTGCAATTTCCCAGAAATCCCTAGTGCAGCCATGTTTCTTAAAAATAGATCATCCACATCGGTTTGGTCTGGAACAGGAATAATTTTTTCCAACTGGGTCTGGGCATCTCGAACAACCACCGAATTGTTGAAACGGGTGACCTCTGCGATAACCCCTTTCTGCGCTTCAGATCGCTTTTGCAGTAAACGCAGGAAAAGGCGGTTTGATCCAGCCACACATCTGGGATCCATAACTGTCAGCCGAAAACGGCGAATGGTTTCAAGTTGAATATCCAGATCGCGCGCCAGGCCTAAAGCACGGGTTACGCTGCGGATTGCACGCTCCCATTTGCGAAATTTCTTCTTGAATACAAGGCTGTCAAAAACGGTTTGGGCTGCCCTGAGCCTGCGTGATGCCACCCTCATGCGATGGATACATTCAATATCATGCGCATCCAACACCCCATCCACCTCAGCCCACATAGCCTGCAATTGACGCAGCATGATTTGGGCACCATAAACACGTGTTACCTGATCATCAGAATTATCCATGGTTCTCTAATTAAACGAAATGCGTGGAGAAAAAGCAATACCCAGAATACAAAAAAGAAGATCCGAAAATTTACATCCGGACCTTCTTCACTGGGCAGTGGTTATTTCTACTTTTTTGCGCTTTTTTTGATGAATGCTTTTAAACCTTTTTTCAAGTCATCAAACACATCGGGAATGGGTTTGTTTCCATCCACTGTAACGAAACTGTATTCCTGAGCGAGGTTGTCAAACTCTTTCATCAGGCTCCCCTGGTAAGTCACAAAACTGTCATACAGGTTATCTGCGCAGTGAATATCCATCCCGGATTCCCAGTAATCAAATCCACGCCCATTCACCATGCGCGCAATCATATGAGGTAAATCACATTTCAAGTAAAAGACAATATCCGGTTTCAGGGCGAATCCATAAACTGAACGGACCCACTCAGGATCTGCACCTCTGACAATATCTCTCGCCATAACTGAAAAGAAATACCGGTCAGATAGCACATAGAATCCAGCTTTCAACGCGGGAATAATTTGGTTTTCCAGCCTGTCTGCAAAATCAGTGGCATAAAACAAACTCATAGTCAAAGGACTGAGGGTGTGACCTGTTTTTGCAGCTTCAAGACCCGGCTGGGTTAAGGGAGATCGCCGCAGACCAGTATCTGACACAGCAAAGCCTTCATCCTCCAGCCAGCGACGCAATAGTTGGATTTGAGTAGACCTGCCTACGCCATCTGTTCCTTCGAGAACGATTAATTTACCTGTAAGGTTTTTGATATTTAAATAAGGAAAGCCAGCACCATAAAACCGGTTCTCTTTCATGCTGCACCTCCCTCATCGCCTGCAGATTCCAAATCACTCGGAATCTGCAACTCCTGGGCAATCACACCAGGTTCCAAAATACCATGTGTTTTGAGTAAGCCTTTTACTACTGTGCGAACCTGTTTTTGCTGCTTCTGCACCGGCAGGGTACCATCGATTTTTATCAATCCGAATTCGGGTACCATCTTTTCGTATTCGTCAACAATCATTTGTTGGAATAATCTAAAACTGGTAACTTTGTTATCTGAAAGACCCAGATCCATACCGGCTTCATAATATTTTATTTTTGCCCTGGCTGATGTAATTCTTTCCACGGCTACATCCAGAGGAACCGCGAAATACAATGCTATATCTGGCATCAGGGTAAAGCTGTACAGGTTCCGCACCCACTCTCTGTCAACACCCCGGGTGACATCACGGGCAAAAGCGGTGAATGCAAATCTATCTGCCAGGACTATCGCTCCCGCTTTTAACATTGGCAAAATCCGGTTTTGCCACCGGTCTGCAAAATCTGTCGCTTGAATCAGAGAAAATGTAGTTGGGGTAAAGACCTTTTGGTCTTTACCAAGACGGGTGGTGCTTTTAACCAGATCTGAAGAATTCCACTCTGAAAAATATACTGACCTGCCCTGTGACCGAAGCCATTTGCTCAGAAGATCAATCTGGGTTGATTTTCCTGACCCATCAATCCCCTCAACCACAATCAGCTTGCCGGGGTATGGATTTGGCTGAAGCATGTTTACCCCCTTTCCGGGTTAGTTTATCGCTCCACTTTCCAGAATATCCTGATCGTTGGATGCAACTTCAAGTAATTCTCCCGTTACAACGAATATTGTGCGTTCACAAATATTGCTTACCCGATCGGCGGATCGTTCCAGGTTATGGGCAGCCCAGAGGTAATAATTCGCATGGTCAATAACATCCGGGTTGGCGATCATACTGGTTACCAGCTTTCTGTAAACAGTCTTATATAAATCATCAACGATATCATCGTCCGCGGGAATCGCTCTGGCAAGTTCAATATCTTCTGCAATAAACGCTGTTAATGAGCGATGCAGCATATTTACTGCTGTCTCAGCCATTTTATCGAGATCGCGGATCGGGGCATCGACAACTTCATAGTCAATCAAAATATTAATCTTCGCAATGCCTTTTGCGTAATCTCCGATTCGTTCCAATTCATTGGCAACTTCAAGGATGGCAGCAAGCTGCCGCAAATCGTGCGCCATGGGTTGTTGGGTTGCGATCACCAGCAAAGTTGAGCTTTCAATTGCAAATCTTTTTTGGTTCACTAAAAGGTCTACCTGAAATACCTTATGGGTCTGATCTTTGTCACGGCTGCGTAGGGCTTTCATGGCATCGAGCATGTTTTGTTCAACCAGGCTGCCAAGAGTGAGTATTTCATCCTGAAGTTGGTTTATTTCACGATCCAGCGTTTCGCGTGGCATACTTTCTTTCTCCTGAATTCCTCTAAGGTATTCTACCCAAACCTGCCGGTAATGTAATCTTCTGTTCGCTTATCTTTTGGATTGGTGAAGATGTGGCTGGTATCCCTGTATTCAACCATGATCCCCGCCCGATCAGTATCCATAGTGAAGAATGCAGTGTAATCTGAAGCGCGGGCAGCCTGTTGCATATTGTGTGTAACAATGATTATAGTGTAATTCTGAGAGAGGTCGCGCATTAATTCTTCAATTTTCAAAGTCGCAATCGGATCCAGCGCCGAACATGGTTCATCCATCAAAATAATCTCAGGCTTTACCGCCAGCGCGCGGGCGATGCACAAACGTTGTTGCTGCCCGCCTGAAAGCTCAAGTGCACTTTTTTGAAGCTGATCCTTCACCTCCTCCCATAAAGCGGCTGATCGCAGGGTTTGTTCTACCAATTCATCGAAACTTCCCTGGTATCCATTGATTCGTGCTCCCCAGGAAATATTTTCATAAATGGATTTGGGAAATGGGTTGGGTTTTTGAAAAACCATACCAATTAACCTTCTTACCTGCACTGGATCGACCTGAGGTTCATACAGGTTGTGTCCGTGAAATAAAACTTCTCCTTCAATTCTTGCCCCTTTGATGAAATCATTCATCCGATTGAAGGTTCGCAATACTGTGCTTTTCCCACAGCCACTGGGTCCAATAATGGCGGTGATCTTCTGCCGAATTACCGGCAAATCCACCTGTTTTACCGCCCGAAAATTACCATAGAAAATATTTAGCTCTCTGGTTTCAATTGCCAGAGATGATTCATCTGTGATGGTTGAAAAGTCAATCATGAATTTCGCCTCGAATATCTGTTCCGCAAAAGAATTGCGACAGCGTTAATGGATAACAATGAGATCAGTAATACCAGAATAGAGGCAGCAGCCAGATGATGGTAAGCCTGCTGCGGACGCGTAATCCAATTGTAAATCTGAATCGGTAATACTGTAAATTGAGAAAATGGCCCACTGGGATCTTTGGTGATAAGTGTAGCTGCGCCAACAATAATCAATGGAGCCGTCTCTCCGATCGCCCGTGATATAGCCAGAATGGTGCCAGTGAGAATACCCGGCATGGCGTATGGCAGAACATGGTACCAGATGGTTTGCCAGCGAGTAGCGCCCAGCCCGTAACTAGCCTGCTTGAGGCTGAGCGGCACCGAACGAAGGGCTTCCTGGGTATTGATAATAATTAATGGCAAAACCAGTAACCCCATGGTAAGACCAGCAGAAAGCAGCGTTCTGCCATTTCCCCCTTCAAGCCCAAAAACCTGCCCGCTTGTGAAAAATGATAGTGCCCTGACAAAGATAGCCAACCCTAAAATTCCGTACACAATTGAGGGTACACCTGCGAGGTTATCGATATTTATTTGAATTATTTTATTTAACCATGAGCTGGTAGTGTATTCTTCCAAATAGATGGCAGCGCCAACGCCCACCGGAAATGCAAAGAGGATTGTAATAAGGATCATCCACATTGACCCAAACAACGCAGTGCGGATGCCAGCTGTCTCTGATCTATTAGACATGGAACGGGTAAGCAGTGTCTTGTTGAACCATGACCGAAAGACAATACTACCAGTGGGAGTTTCGGCTAACTTTTTTTCAATCTCACCTCGGTTAAAAATCGATTCCACCAGGGTGTAGTTTTCAACGACCTTTGGCTGAATTACCTTTTCTACTAAAAGCGCCTTCAAGTTGTCAGCAGACCTATTTTGAAAAGGTTCCTCTTTAGCCAATCTTGAAATTTCACCTTTGGATAGTTCCTTTTTTAGTATGGTAATTATTTCGTCGTTGGTAATTTCTTCGAGTGGTGTACCAGTCAACTGTGATGGTTCAGTCTTATTGACATAAATGACATAACCAAAAGTATCATTGAGTATGGTATATAACAACGCCGCTAGGGCAAGGATTCCTACCACCGTTGCCGCTAAATATACCCGCCGCCAAAAAGCGCATTGCCGGTGACGCAGGACAACTCCATCCTCCAATGCCAGAGGATTGGTATCAGAAGAGGAATTGGAGTTATTCATTCGTACACCTCCCTGAAACGTGCCACCAACTGCCTGCTAATGAGATTTAGGGTCATGGTTACTATGAAAAGAAGCATTCCAATTGCAAAAATACTGTTGTAGTCGGGAGTATCATAGCCCAGGTCGCCACCGCTTATTCGGGCAATATAGCCTGTCATAGTTTCGGCTGCCTTAAGCGGGTTGAAGGTAAATGCGGGACCAGATCCGGCAGCCACTGCCACAATCATGGTTTCACCGATTGCCCTGGAAATCCCTAATATAACTGCAGCGATAATTCCAGAAAAAGCTGCTGGAACAACTACTTGCATAGCCGTCTCCAGACGGGTGGCGCCCAATCCAAAAGCAGCTTCTTTGAGGGAATATGGAACTGCGTGCAAGGCATCTTCTGAGATGGAACTGATGAGAGGTAATATCATAATGCCCATCACAAGTCCCGCCGAAAGCATGTTATAGACTCCAACATTTTCTTTACCCAGCATATCCCTCAAGAGCGGTGTAACAAAGGTGAGTGCAAAATATCCATACACAATTGTGGGAATGCCTGCTAAAACCTCCAGAATGGGCTTGAGAACAGCCCTCGCACGATCACCTGCATATTCACTCAGATAAATCGCTGCTGTTAATCCAAGAGGTATCGCAACCAGCATGGCAATTAAAGAAGTGACGAGGGTGGCAGTAAGTAATGGCAACACGCCAAATTTTCCGATAGCAGGCTGCCACTCAGTTTTTGTCAGGAAATCTATCAAATCCACACCGGGTGTCTGAAAAAACAATAAACTCTCTTTTCCTAATTCAAAAACAATTCCCAGCGTGGTTAAAATAGAGAGAATGCCACAGGCCAGGAGGAGATATTTAATAATTTGTTCTCCAGGCTTCGGTTTTCGGGCTAAACGATGGGATAGCTCCATTTTCGATGGATTTAGTTGAATGGAAGAACCAGATTTTATTGAAGTCTGAGCTGTTCTATGACTTATTTGCATAATGACACAATTTTGCTGGGTCAGTGATAAATCACTGACCCAGCTCCTTAAGGGGGATGATGTTATTTTGTATTTGCGTCCAGCCAGGCCTGTTTGGCTGCATTGAGAGCATCTTCACTGGCAGGGAAGTACCCAACTTCAGTGATCACATCATTTACAGTCGTCAGGTAGTAGTTGATGAATGCAGCTACCTGCGGCTTGGTTTTCATGATTTCTGCATCTGAGTAGATGAAGAGCGGTCGCGCAATGGGATACTCACCAGATTCTGCGGTGTCAGCAGATGGCTCAATACCATTGATGGATATCGTCTTAAGGGTGTCGTTGTTTTCGCTGAAGTAAGCGTATCCGAAGAAGCCTATGGCGTATTGGGATCCATTCACACCCTGAACCAGTACGTTGTCATCTTCACTCTGGGACAGGTTTTTTGCCTCCAGGAACACTTTCTTTGCGTTCTCTTTATCTTCTGTGCCATAGACGGGGAGCATGACTGCTTCTACAAAGTAATCGAATGTGCCCGAGTCGGTGCCAGGAACAAAACGTTGGATGGGTTCTGATGGATATGAAGGATTGACATCTGACCACAAAACAGCTTCGCTGGAGAATATTTTCGCCAGTTCCTCTATGGAAACATCAGTCAGGAAATCATTATCCATCGAGACAACTACTGCCAGGGCATCTGTACCCACGCGGAATTCAATTGGATTGCGGTTGATGGATTTACAGGATTCAATTTCTGATTCTTTAATCCCACGGCTCGCATTGGCAATATCAGTCTCGCCAGTCTTGCAAAACCGTTCAAATCCGGCACCCGATCCGATTGAATCTACTTTCACCTCACCGGCAAATCCGTCATCTCGGAACTGCAGGGTGATCGCTTCTGAAAGAGGATACACTGTGGAACTGCCTGCGCTATAGATATCACCAGTCAAACTACCTGGATCGACCTCAGGCAGCATACCTTCTTCAACTACCTCAACTATGGGTGCATCGGTGGGGGGAACTTCTGTGGCAGCAGGTGCTGCGGGCGCATCCGTTGCAGCGGGAGCAGGTACAACCGTTGGCGATGGTGCACAAGCTGTCATAATAGTCGCTGCAATAATTAATAACGCCGAAAAACCAAACAACTTCTTTTTCATTTTTTCTCCTCGAAAGGTAAGATAACTAGCTATTATTACAAGTTCATCTTACCCAGCGGAGTTTAATAACCGGCAAAGGAAAGGTTAACAATCGGTTAATGTTTTGTGGTTGGGGATTAATTAATAGCTTTCCTGTAATTCACTCACAGGAAGAGTGATACAGGAATCAGGTGGATTTCCGATTTGTAAAGCATTTTCCGGCTCGTTTTTCTTCTTCCATGCAGTAATCGCGCAGAACAATATATTTAATTCTAGCAAAGGCAGGATGATCTTCTGTGGCAGCGCACCACGCAGGAGCTTGAAACGGGTTAATTCTTCAAAATAAACCATGGGGTCCGGTAAATTAATCCCCTGTTCAAGAAGAATAAGTTGTCGCTGGATCTTACCTTCCAGGCTGGATTTTGGAAGGGGAGTATGACCAAGCAGGCAGCATAAGCTGCTGAAAGCGTTAACATTGATGATGCTGATATGATCGAGCATAAAAACTTGCCGATAGAATTCTGCATATTCAGCTGATTGATATTTTGGATTGCCATGATTGCCTCCAGCAGGAGGATGTATATTCCTGTTTTCCAGGTTTTCCTGCCAGGCTGGTAATATCCAACCAGCTGGTTGACTGGAATATTCCAACCCGGGGAGAACCGGTTTTCCATTTTTGCTTCGGGTGGCAGGTGTTTCCAACCCAATCATGACGCGAGGAATGTTCTTGCTGAATGTCAGCAACTTATCGAGGGAGGTTTTTTGAAAGGTAAGTACTTCTTTTTGGGTATTGATCGCTACCCATGTGAATTTTCGCCCACTGGGATTAATATCTAAACCGATGAAAACTTCCTCATCAAAGAGCATAACCAAGTTTAGTACAGGTAATCCAGCATGGCAAATGTGCATGCCGTTGGGATTTACTATATTTGTTTTCAGCCCCATAAATATTTGGCAATTTAAGCCACTTGTATGATAATGAATACTTGAGCGGTTATACAAAACAGGAGGCTTGCGGATGGACGCAGGAATTGTTCTAATTGTGGCATTTGTAAGCGTTGCGGTGGGATATGGCGCAGGATTATTCCTGACTAGAGCAAATGATGCCAGAAAAAAGCGCGAAGCAGATGAAAAATCCGGCGAGGCTGGACCCAAGTACGAAAATACAAAACTTGCGGTATCGCTCTGGAGTAAAACACCTGATGGTCCACTCAACGCTGATCTGTTTGGAAAAACATTCACATCAGCAGAGCAAGTTTCGATAGCAGAGAAAAACCGTCTTGCCCGAGATATTCAGATGATTGAGAGTTGGTTTGGTATTAAAGAACACCATCCTACCAAAGGACCCAACCCAGCCATCCTCACTGACGCTCCGCAACCAGAAGCCAATGCAATTGTTACTGAAGCTCAACCAATAGCAGATACGGCTCAGGTGAATTCAGATGAATTGGTTGGATCAAAACAAAATTTACAAGAAGATCAAAATATACCTGAGAGTCTGGCAGAGAAAACTGATTTGGAAGATTCGGTTAAGGAATTGAACCAAATACCGGATGAGCAAAAACCAGCCACAGCAGAGGTCTCTCAACCGTTACCACCAGAAGCATCCCCAACATCCCCTCCACCAGTAAAAACGCTTACATTCACTTCAGCCAGCGAATTGGATGTACCGTCAAAAATTCTGGAACCAACCGTTCCGATACTTAAACCACCTGTAATAGTTATCCCTGACACACGGGAAGAACCAGTTAAACCGGTGGAAGCACGGATAGATTTAATTCCCAAAGCCAAACCTGCCCCTGTTCCAAAAAGCATCGTGCAGCAGATTGATGAGATTTTACAGGAGCATGTAGCGAACACACCCATGGCAGCTGTAGGTGTAAAGCTCCAGGAGACTCCGCAGGGCGTTTTGGTGTGGATCGGTAAAGAATCTTTCCAGGGTGTGGATAGCGTGCCAGATGGTGATGCCAAGAAGTTGATTAAGGCAGCTGTAAAGGAATGGGAAAGCCGCGGATAATCAAATCAGCATAAAACTGGTTATAATCAGGCTCACTTAATCTGTTGGAATAGTTTTTACAGATAAGATTAGCCTATGGAAATTATTCCCACTCAATACCAAAATGGTTATCTGACAATTGAATCAAAAGGTGTTCGCGCGTTAATTGGAACAGGCGTCATGGATAGTATGTGCACCTGTGGAGATATTGAACTGGAAGGTAAATCTTTCCCGGTCAAGCAACAAACGCTGCGAATCACACCCGCCCAATTACAGGAACAACTACAACTTGATGTTAATGCATTAATAGGGGCGGATATCCTCTCGCGATTTGATTATCGAATCAATCCATTTCGCCAGGATATTACCTTTTCTACCGATGAAATTCATCCTTATGGCTATGCATCCCATATCAATTTGTATCGAAGCGTTCCCATTGTCAGTATCTGGATTGGACCCAAAGAAATTCCAGTATTCTTTAATACAGCATCACGAATTAGCTGGTTATTACCATCCATTGCTCAAGAATATCCAAAGGTGGGAGAAGACAGGGTGTTCTATCCGGGTATTGGCTGGTGCGACACACCGCTGCATCGGGTGCTGATCTGGGTTTCTGGGAGTGATATAGAAATTGATGTGGGTATCCCGCCGGCTTCATTATTAACCACGCTGAAGATGACACATACACAGGGTATACTAGGAGGGGATATATTTCGCGGTCCGGGTGTGTTTATTGCATCCCGAAGACGTGAAGTGATTTGGTTCTGGCGTGATTATTAGATGATGGAGATCCGATGAAACCGCAAATTGCGCTGATTACATTAATGACCGACTATGTACCAGGAATGGTAGCTTTTTACCGGGATGTTCTTGGTTTTGAAGTGGATGTGGATATGGGAGAGTATATTTCCCTGAAAAATGAAGGCGTAAGATTTGCCATTTGTGACCGGAATATTATGTTAGAAGCAACTTCTCATGAAAGTTACACAACTGGTTCTTCCGGTCAGGCGGTGGAGTTGGCTTTCCAATGCGACTCGCCTGAAGAAGTTGACCAGATGTATGAGAAAATTACATCACAAGGTGCAAAAGGGATTAAACCCCCCGCCAGCATGCCCTGGGGGCAACGAACAGCCTTTTTTACAGATCCTGAGGGTAATATCCATGAAATCTTCTCAGAGTTACCAAAGCGGACTACTGAAGCGCTTTAGAAGGAAAAGAACCATGGGCGATCATGTACTTGTAATTGATGATGACCATAATATTGTGCAGATCATGCAGCTTGCCCTTCAGAGTGGCGGGTATACATCTGAATCTGCCTATAATGCCCGCGATGGAATGGCAAAAGCATGTTCGAATCCACCCGCGCTTATATTATTAGACTACAATATGCCCGGCAAAGATGGATTTACATTATTACAGGATTTCCGCTCCATTCCTGAATTGGAAGAGGTTCCCATCATCATTGTCACGGCATTATCCATTCCTGATATTGTTTCCCAGGCGGTGACACTGGGGGTTGCCGGATTTCTGGTGAAACCTTTTGATTTATCGACTCTACTCTCTCACGTTCAAAAAGCACTGAATAAAGAGTAATATACATCTAACAGACACATAAATACGCATAAAATCGATGGCTCTTTAACCAGCCATCGATTTTCTTATATCTAACATTCTACAAGTTATTTATGGATTGGCTTGCAAACACAAGCTGAAGATTTGCCAGAAGTGATCAATAACAATAAACTCGTCAAAACGGATTAGTTTACCAGTTGTTCACTCGCCTGCCATAATTTCATCGCCGCCTGGTCATCATAGGACTCAGGTGAAGAGCGGGTCTCAACGCAATTGGCAAAGTACTTGCCGCTAATGTTTTCCACTTCCGGCGAGGAAGCCAGATAAATGCTGGTTTTCGCGCCTTCTTCGGGTTTTAACGCTGCCAACTGAGTAATCCCGAAAATGGGTTGCAATAATCCACCATTACTCTTTCCAAAATTGGTTGCAACAAAACCCGGGTGCAATGCATTTACAGTGATATCTGATCTTTGCTCCCTTAATTGTCGATCAAGTTCATAAGTAAAGAGCACATTCATCAATTTACTGGCGCTGTATGCCCGCCAGCCAGAAAATTTCTTTTTGATCTGTAGGTCTGAAAAATCGATCCGCCCACCAAAATGCGCACCAGATGAAACATTGATGATTCTTGGCTTCGAACCTTTATGCAATAAATCCATCAACAGGTTGGTAAGCATAAAATAATTCAGATGATTGAGCGCAAAGGTCATTTCGAGGCCATCTATCGATTCCAACCGCTTCATAAAGATGGCTCCAGCGTTATTCAATAAAACATCCAGATGATCGAATTTGGCATGAATTTCTTCTGACAACCTTCGAATTTCAGTTTTACTTGAAAGATCTGCAACGAATGGATAAGCTTTCTGTCCCTTCGCGAGAATCTTTTCTGCCACAGCCCTGGTCTTCTGTTCATTCCGGGATACCACTATTACTTCCGCTCCGATGTCTGCAAGGCGATATGCAGAAACTTCGCCTATCCCGGAAGTTGCGCCAGTGATAAGAACGCGCCTGTTCTCCATAAAACTTTCAGCCATGACTTAGTATCTCCTTACGCGTCTGAAGGGATTTTCTTCACTCTTCAGTGGTATTGGCGCGAGGTCTTTTTGCTTAAGCAGGTTTCCCAGTTTATTCAGAATTTCTTGAATTATGTTTATTATCATCTTTACCTCATCCTACCAGTAATCTACTGTTGATTAAAAGTATACCTAAATATGTCTGAAATGACCATTCATTGTATAGTTTTTGTAGGATGTTATTTATACAATAATCAAACTTCCCGGCTGGTAAAGTCGG
This sequence comes from uncultured Leptolinea sp., assembly GCA_964600595.1. GTDB lineage: Bacteria > Chloroflexota > Anaerolineae > Anaerolineales > Anaerolineaceae > DAIOEK01. Next base: position 26,914 of record CAZRKL010000005.1, on the reverse strand, counting down.
GAAGCTCAATCAATTCATATGTATTGTTGGCTATTTCTGAAGCTGATGAATAACCTCTGATAAAAATTCATCGGCAGTTGAACCGTCAATAATCCTGTGATCAAATGTCAGAGAAAGGTAAACCATCGGCCGGATGGCAATCGCATCTTGAATGACCACCGCCCTTTTCTGAATCATACCCACACCGAGGATTCCCACCTGTGGTTGGTTTATGATAGGTGTGGCAAACAATGATCCACCTGTACCGTGGTTGGTTAGCGAGAAAGTTCCCCCAGTGACTTCATCGGGAGTAAGTTTATGTTTTCTTGCCCTGTCAGCAAGATCACTCACTTTCCTCGCCATCCCCATCAGCGAAAAACTGTCCGCTTTATGTATTACAGGAACAATCAAGCCTTCTTCTCCCAACGAAACCGCCATACCAATGTTTATATCTGAATGCAGCACCAGCCCTTTTTCAGTTAAGGAAGAATTCAACACAGGAACCTTGCGTAAAGCATGGGATAACGCAATCAGGAAATAGGGAGTAAAGGTTAACCTGACATGATCCCGTTGGAAAAGTTGCAGGTTTTCAGCGCGATGCCTGACAACATTGGTGAGATCTGCCTCCATAACGGTTGTGACATGGGCAGATGTCCGTTTGCTCTGGACCATATGCTCGGCGATGGCTTTGCGGGTTGAAGTTAATGGTAGCAGCTGTTCGGCCTTCATTGCTGGTGTGGATGCCTTTTCTGAATGATATTTTTGTTTAGGGTCAGGCATTAACATCCCGGTTGGTTTAAATAGATCACCACTACCGGGTGTCTCCCAGGCAGGTGTTTCTCGAGGTGCCGATTCGCTGGTCGGTTTGTTTTCCAGGTAAGAGAGCACATCTTTTTTTGTTATTCGCCCATTCCCGCCGGTACCTGTGATTTTTGTCAAATCCAGCTGATTTTCTTGAGCCAGCTTATTTACCACTGGTGAGATAAACCCCATGGGATGTTTTTTCTCAGCGGTACGTGGATGTTCATTAACTTTCTGATCTTCTGGATTTTCCATCGTTGAATCGACATCCATCGATGAAGGCGTAGGAGGAATTTTTTCCCCCTGGCTGCCAATCCATCCAAGTACCGTCCTTGCCAGAACCGTTCTTCCTTCGGGAACGATAATCTTAAGAAGTATGCCTGCAGCCGGGCTGGGGATTTCGCTGGTAACTTTAACGGTTTCCACTTCAAGCAGTGGTTCAAATTCCTCAACCAGGTCACCTTCCTTCTTTAACCATTTTGTTATGGTTCCGTCCACAACCGATTCACCTAACTGCGGCATGATTACACTCGTGGCCATGATCTCCTCCCTACCAACCTGCCAGATCCAAAATGGCTTTATGGATCTTTTCAACATCTGGCATAAACCATTCCTGCAGCGGATGGCTGAAAGGTACGCCAGGCACATCAGGTCCTGCAAGCCTGCGCACAGGAGCATCCAGGTATTCAAATGCTCCATCAGCAATAGTGGCAGCAATCTCTGCGCCATACCCGCCGGTTAGATTATCTTCGTACACAATGAGCGCTTTACCCGTCTTTTTGACTGATTCAATTATGGTTTCCCGATCCACCGGATACAACGTTCGCAAATCCACAACTTCAACAGAAATTCCTTCAGCCGCCGCCTTTTCAGCTGCCTGCATGGAAAGATGATGCATCAGACCATAAGCAAATAAGGTCAAATCATCACCCGCCTTCGTAATTTTTGCCGGACCAATTGGTACGGTATATTCTTCATCAGGAACCTCACCCTTAATCAGCCGGTAACCTTTTTTTGGCTCAAGAAATATGATTGGATTGGGGTCACGGACAGCTGATTTCAGCAGCCCTTTTGCATCATACGGGTTCGAGGGAATGACCACTTTTAACCCGGGTATATGGGTAAAAAATGCTTCCACACTCTGAGAATGGTACAAACCTCCACCGATTCCGCCGCCATAAGGTGCGCGGATCACCATTGGCACCGTCCAGTCTCCATTGGACCGGTAGCACATTTTCGCTGCTTCGCTGATGATTTGGTTCATCGCAGGATAGATAAAATCGGCAAATTGAATTTCACAAATGGGACGCATTCCATACAATGCCGCACCAATTCCCACCCCCACGATGGACAGCTCCGCCAGAGGAGAATCGATTACCCTGTCTTCGCCAAATCTATCATGCAAGCCCACGGTCGCTCGAAAAACCCCACCCCGTTTACCAACATCCTCACCCACAATGAATACATTTTCATCGCGGGCAAGTTCTTCTTCCATGGCAGAGCGGATTGCATCGACAAGCGTTATCTCAGGCATGCCGCACCTCCTCAGTGTACACGGGGTATAAACCATCAGCTGGCTCAGGGTATTCAGCATTGGCAGCATACTCAACGGCTTCATCCACAATTTCTTTCGCTCTGGTTTCCATCTCCTTAAGTTTCTCTTCTGTAAGGATTTTTTCTTCCATCAGATGCCTGCTGTTGACCAGAATGGGGTCACGCAATTTGTTTTCTTCCACCTCATCTCTTGACCGGTATGACCGGTCATCGTCATCTGAGCTGTGGGGGGTGATGCGGTACATGCGCGCCTCGACCAGTTTTGGTCCTTTTCCTTTCCTCGCATTTTCCACGGCTTCATGCATCACCTTGTAAACTGCGAGCATATCCGTCCCATCCACCTGAACTCCGGGCAACCCCAAACCACAGGCTTTGTCTGCCGCGCTGGGTACAGCCATTTGCTTTTCCACGCCTTCAGAAATGGCGTACATGTTATTCTCAACCATGAAGATTACAGGAAGTTGATGGACAGCTGCCCAATTCACCGCCTCATACCACTCCCCTTGTGAAGTGGAGCCTTCCCCGAGGGTGGTAAAAACCACTTTGTCTTCCTGTTTCATTTTGATGGCCAACCCAACCCCTGCCGCGTGAACGCATTGAGTGGCTACCGGGGCAGAATGGCTGATTACATTGGCTTTCTTGAATCCCCAGTGACTTGGCATCTGCCGACCGCCGCTGTTGGGTTCATCTTTTTTACCCATGGCACTTAGCATAAAATCTCTGGCTGTATATCCCAGGGCAAGCATGAGGGCAAGATCGCGATAATATGGAGCAATCCAATCATATCCACGGCGCAAAGCAAAGGCAGCGCCCACCTGGGCGGCTTCCTGACCAATTCCCGAAATATGAAAAGCTATTTTTCCCTGACGGTGCAGCACCCAGGCGCGTTCATCAACCCTTCTCGCAAGCAGCATTGTCCAGAACATATCCAACTTCTGATCAGAAGAAAGCTCTGATTCCATTTCACCTCCCTATTTTTTTCAATATCTGCATTAAAATCAGTGTAGCACACGCCGATCAAACACAAAATAACTTGTCTAATTCCACAATCATAATTTAATGACGGAATTTATGAATAACAGAAAAGCTCAAGCAATACTTTTTGATCTGGGAAACACCCTTGTCCATTTTGATGCCCCCTGGCCGGATACATTTCAGGAAATGGCCGACACCCTTCTTCAATCTCTAAAGAAGGCTGGTATATCAATTGATGAAGCAGATCGATTTTCGCAGGATTTTTACCAGAGATTGATCATAAACGAACCACTACAAGAAAATGGGTATAAACAGGTATCTGCAACACACAACCTGATTGATCTGCTGAAGGGATATGGTTTTTTGGAACCCGATCCCCGGGTCTTGAATCACGCGCTTCGCAAAATGTTTGAGATTGCTGAAAAATATTGGACAGTTGAAAATGATACAATCCAAACATTGTTGGCGCTTAAATCACATGGGTACAGGCTGGCGATCATCTCGAACGCAGAAGACGCTGTAAATGTGCAGCAGATAATAAATAACGCAAATATCAGAGATTTCTTTGAAGTCATCATCGATTCTGCTTCTTATGGATTCGCAAAACCCGGATCAGCCATATTCAATGAAGTATTAGGACAGATGCACATCGATCCGTCAAACTCGGTTATGGTGGGCGACAGGCTGGATACAGATATTCTGGGAGCCAACCAGATGAACATCCGCAGTGTATGGATCACTCGTCGTTCAAGATTTTCCGGCAAACCATTGCCTCATGTATCAATGAAACCCTGGAAAACTATTGATTCACTTTCAGCTTTATTACACATCCTGGAATAAAAAACCGGCTGGTAAATACCAGCCGGCATAAGGTTAATCATTCCCGCTAACCGAGAAGCTTTTCTACAATTGTCCGACCATCCACCACGGTATCCCCCATATACACACCCGGGGTAGCCTGACGCAGCGCTGGTTTACGAATATAAGCCTGCCCACCAAATCCAAATATTGGTTTGGGTTTTATTTTTGAGAGCTTGTCTTGCATTTTCTCCAACCTGACAGCATTTTCTTCCATGGTTGCACTCATTAAGATCATTGCAGGTTTTTCTTGTTTGGCGTAGTCAACAATGTCATCCAGCGGTAAATCTGGTCCCAGATATTCCACCCGGTATCCATCATGCCTCAACAGAACAGAGAACATCAGGCAGCCAATTTCGTGCTGCTCTTCCGGGGCACATGCCATCAGGATTAATGGAGCGCCGCGTCTGTTGGGGTATGCCTGCAGCAGATTTATCAGCTTGCCCTGAAGATAGCGGCTGGCAAAATGTTCATCAGTGATCCGCATTTCACCTCGATGCCAGGCATCACCAATCATGATTAATGCAGCCCCGATTACTTCCATGCAGACAGTGGTCAGGTCATACATGGCATTTGCCTGACGGAGGATATCTGTCGCTCCCTCTTCATCATGCTTGAACAGAACATCAAATAATTCTTGAGCCATCTTTTCGGGTGGTACGGGTTGGTAAGAGCGGACTCTGGTGGTGATAGAAGGAAGCACTTCGGGGAAATCCCCGCGGGTCATCATATTCTTTAAGTCACGGACAACATTTGAAATGGAAATTCCCTGATCGACCTGACTTTTCACCCAGCGGAGTATGGCTACATCCCGTTCTGAATACAGCCGATAGCGGTTCTGGCTGCGTTGTGGCTTGAGAAGTCCATAACGATTTTCCCACGCGCGGATGGTCACAGCGCGGATACCAGTCTGGGTGGTCACAGTTTTTATAGTAAATTTCGGCTCTTCAGAAAGTTCGTTGATGGTTGTCATATATAATCCTTAATGGCAACATTATACAATGAATCTGCAGATAGGATGTTCGATTTCCGGTATTATCTTAAAAACAATACAAAATTCGCTGCATTCTCCCGCTCTTCCCATCCATTTTTTAGGTAAAACTGGCGGTGATAAGACTCTCGCCCTTTCATATTGATCAGGGATAAACGGTAACAGCCCCTATTCCGCGCTTCCAATTGAATATGATCCAACAGTAAAGTGCCAATCCCTTGATCTCTATCATTCTCGAGAATGAATAATTCTGACACATACCCTTCAATTCCCTTCATGTAAAGCGTGGGCAGCCAGTGAACACCAGCGTAGCCCATGATATGCCCATCACTGGCTTCAGCTACATAAACAGAATGACTCTGATCTGCATTGCAAAGTTGTAACCGTTGGAGAACCCGCTGAATGGTCACCGTTTCTGGCTCCGATATGATATGCTCGAACCAACCCAATTCTCTGAGGACAATCGCAATCCCCTCAGCATCTTCGGGTATTGCCTCACGCACCATGGTATCCATACAACCTCCTACTCTTTTATCCGTATTAATTATATCTATGGGTCAGATAACCGCTGTTGTATAATGAGTCCATTAGATAATTCTGGTTTTTTCTTTGAGGAGGAAATATGCAGGCAGGGAAAGCATTTTCATATATGTTTGATGATGAGAGATGGATTTCGAAATCATTAATTGGTGCTGTAGTCAACATGGTCCCCATTCTTAATTTTGCTTGGATTGGCTACCTGATCAAGATCATTCGCAATGTGGAGACTGATGGTAAATTACTGCCGGAATGGGATGACTTTGGTGACAAGTTTATGGATGGGCTTAAGGTCTTCATCGCTTATTTCTTATACACCCTGCCTGCCAGTATTCTTATTACCATCGGTGCTTTAGTTTTCATTGTCCCTGCAGCCGTACAGAACGATCAAGACTTACAGGCAATACTGTTCGGTGCAATCAGTCTGGGTTTTCTACTGCTATGTGCTGTGATTACGCTGTACCTGCTGGTTTTCTCTTTTCTGGTACCGGCAATTGTAATTAACTACTCACGAAATGGCACATTCCGTTCCTGTTTCGAAGTCGGGAAGATCATTGGAATAGTTAAACGTAATTTCGGACTCTACATTACCGCCTGGCTTTTTGCCATGCTGGCAGGTTTTGCTGGCAGCGCAGTGATTTCTGTAGTTGGTATGCTCCTGGGATGGATACCTTGCATTGGGCAGGCAGCTATCTGGATATTTGCCGCATTGGTTGGTGTATGGACATCTCTGGTTGGTTTTCACTTATACGGGCAGGTGGCAGTTGAAGTGGGTCAATAATCATTAACTATGAAAAGTCGCCCTTCCATATAAAGGGCGACTTTTAATTTAAACCAATATCATCTGCTTAATTACTCGATTGTTTTGATGCCTGTTGCTATGCTTATCGCAGAGCGGCTCGCCAGAATATCAATGCCAGTATCAAGAACGTTTTTAACAAGCACCTGTCCAACCCTCACCGGAGCTTTCACTTCGATACTGCGCAATTCAGATAACAACTCAGGTATACGTGGTTTGGGAAATGGTGCTGAAGTATATACCGGCATAAGCGGATGCAGAGCATTGCTTATCCGCACAGTAGATGCAATCATTCGCCGAGGATCAGTCATCTCGCGTTCTACATACTCGTGACCTCTTTTACATCCACCAGAAACCTTCACCAGGGTTTTGCCATCCTGGGTCACTTCCAATGTGCAACCTTTAGGACAGGTTATACAGATCATATTTTTTTGTTCTTCCATCATGTCACCTCGCTTTAGCGCTTAATAACATCCACCGTTAACGATTTGGCTTCATAAACTTCATCATAGGATTTAGGCATGATTTCCATGGTGAGGATCTCGCCTGGTCGGGCGTAAGGCTCCACTTTGCGGGTAACCAGATTTTCACCATTGTGTACCTCGATCCAGCATGGTTTTTCTATCGGTGTCTTTACCCGCAGCTGTAACCGGACTTCGCCTTCCGCCAGACTTTCCTTATCCAGTTCATGCGGAACTACATATCGCACATTTTCTCCCGGCAGTAAAGGAATGTGCCGGTTTTCTTTTCGACGAAGTTCTCGAGCAAAACGCGCTGCACTTTTACCTGCGCCAAAACCAGCTTCTGTCACCCAATCGACAAGATCATAGACATGGACCACATTTCCCGCTGCAAATATCCCGGGGACAGATGTTTCGAAGTGGTCATCTACAAATGGACCGCCTGTGATCGAATCTATCCTGACGCCCGCATTTCTGGATAATTCATTCTCCGGAATGAGTCCAACAGAAAGCAGCAGGGTGTCACATGGAATTACTTCTTCCGTTCCATGGATTGGCTGCCATCTTTCATCCACCCGGACGGTTTCAATGGCTTCCACCCGTTTGTTTCCGAGGATCCGGTTTACTGTGTATCCAAGTTGCAGGGGTATATCGAAATCCATCAGACATTGTACATAATTACGGGTTAGCCCGGTCAGGAATGGCATTACCTCCAAGACCCGGTCTACTTTTGCCCCTTCCAGTGTCAGGCGGCGAGCCATAATCATGCCGATGTCACCTGAACCAAGGATCACAAACCGTTTCCCTGGCATGTAGCCTTCCACATTTACCCAGCGCTGGGCTGTACCGGCGGTATAAACCCCAGATGGTCGACTTCCTGGGAGGCGGATTTGCGAGCGGGTTTTCTCCCTGCAGCCCATGGAAAGGACGATCGACCGTGCCTGGACATCGACAAAACCAGAGGATTTTCCGGTTGCAAATATCCTTCGTTGGGGTGTGATTTCCAGAACCATGGTATCAAGGAGAATTTCCACACCCTCTTCTTTGGCTTCGTCAATAAATTTTTGTGCGTATGCTGGTCCTGGCAAATCCACACCCAGAAGTTCCAAGCCGAAACCATTATGGATGCATTGTAACAAAATACCGCCAGGTTCAACATCACGCTCTATGATCAAAACATCCCGGGCGCCGTTCCGCTTTGCCGAAATAGCAGCAGCCAAACCGCCCGGTCCGCTGCCAATGACTACCACATCATATTTTTCTTTAAGCGCCATCTTATCCCTCCACTGCTTTGGTCAGACGGTAGAGGAATTGAGAGGCATTTCCCTTTTTGGTAATCTCAATGGGAGACACACCCAGTTCCTTTGCCATAATATCTACCACCCGGGGCATATCAAAAGATCCAAGACAACGCCCGGTGCCAAGCCAGGTTCTTCGTTTTAGAGCATCGTATGTTCTGGCTGGCAATAAAGATCGCAACTCTGCGAGAATTTCCCCTTCTGTAACCATCTCACATCTGCAGATGATTCTGCCATAAGCTGGATCAGAAGAAATCAATTTTATCTGGTCTTCCCGGGATAACTCTCTAAAATGAGGTCTGTGCGGACGGATCGGATTCCAGTCTTTCTTCGGTTTAAACTTTTCTCCTGCGTCTGCCATTAATTCAATCACCCGCAGCGCAATAGCCGGCGCAGATGTCAATCCAGGCGATTCGATGCCTCCCAGGTTGACCAAACCCAATACCTCTTCCGGGATCTCAATCATGAAATCGGCGTTGTAATTTATACCAGGGGTTTTGCATGGAGCGTTGCCAGTTGCCCTTAAACCGGCAAAACCCGCGATAACGAACTTTTGCTGTAAGGATGGAATCAATTTTGCAGCGCCCTGCCAGACTTCATCCATACCTTCTCTGGTTAGCGGCCGGTCATCCCGATCATCTTGTCCGTTGGCATTGGGACCCATTATGGTGTTGCCATGCAGTGTTGTAGTAACAAGAATCCCTTTGCCTTTGGAAGATGGGCACGGGAACAGGACGTTATTTATAGTAATTTCAGCACGATCTAAAACAAAGTACTCGCCGCGGCGGGGAGTGATTTTGAAATCTGGATGGAGATTGGCTTTATGCATGACAGTGTCAGAATTGATTCCCGCACAGTTGATCACCCAACGAGAAAGAAAGTCACCCTGGTTGGTTTTTACACCGATTACTCTATTCCCTTTCATGATGAAATCTTCAAAAGCGGTTTCCACCATGACAGTGACCCCGTTCTGAATGGCATTTTCAGCGGCAGCAATGGTAACCGCAAATGGATCACAGATTCCACCGGTTGGTGCCCAGAGAGCTCCACTGACATCCGGACTGATATTTGGTTCTCGCCGGCGCATCTCTTCAGCAGTAATATAATGCATCCCGGGAACACCGTTGCGTTGTCCCTGGTCTAAAAGTTTCTCGAGCGTTTTTAACTCTTCTTCACCCACTGCAACAACATAATCTCCACGGCGTTCAAATGGAAAGCTTAATTCTCCCGCCAAAGCATCCCACATACCATTTGCTTTAACGTTCATCTCTGCCTTCAACGAACCAGGCAGTGGATCATAACCCGCATGAACAATGGCAGAATTAGCGCTTGATGCCCCCATGCCAACATCTGCTTCTTTTTCAATGAGAAGAGTTGAGAGGTGGTAGCGTGATAAATAACGGGCTGTCATACAGCCAACCACGCCTCCCCCGACGATTACAACATCAAAAGTTTGAGCCATACGCCTCCTGGATTGATAGAAAATTCAAACAAACATCATTGCGGCGTTGTTCGCGGCGATATCTAATATATTTGAAAGATTCTTTACCAGTAATTTGGGATATCTCTACGCTCTATAGTGGATGTTTGATATCAACTTTATTAAATTTTACAGCATGGTTAATAAATCCACGCATCATTTTTTATCACATTTTATGCTGATGGAACTCATAAACTAAATCCATCAGGGGAACCACCCGTGGAGATGGGTCCATTCTGCCCTTGAGTTCTACCGCATTTTGGGAAAGCGTACGTTCACTTACCGTGACACGATAGGGTGCCCCGATGAGATCAGCGTCGTTAAATTTCACACCTGCAGATTCAACCCGGTCATCTAAGAGCACGTCCATACCGGTTTTTTCAATATTTTGTGCTATTTCTACTGCCTGACCCATTACATCCATATTCTTACTGGATAAAACCACCATATGAACTGAATAAGGTGCCACATTTACTGGCAGAGCCAATCCCCTATCGTCATGATAATTCTCTGCTAGGCACCCCAAAAGCCTGCCAACGCCAATGCCATAAGAGCCCATAATGACTGGATTGAGTTTTCCCTGCTCATCGGTAAATGTGCAATTTAGAGCGTCACTGTAACGAGTTCCCAATTGGAATATATTAGCCACTTCAATTGCTCTGACCGCCTTGAGAGAAGCTCCACACTCCGGGCAACCATCCCCTTCGCGGGCGGCTGATATATCGCACACAATATCCGCCTGATAATCCCGTCCATACAGCACATTACGAAGGTGGTAACCTTCCCTGTTTGCACCGGCTGTTAGACCGCTACTTGCCGCAATCAGATCATCAACCACAACGGTCAGATCAGATCTCTTCTTTACCCCTACTGGGGATGCATATCCGGGTATCGCTCCAACCCGTTTAATCTCATCATCCGTTGCCGGTCGGAATTCAGAAGCACCCGTGAGATTGGCCAGCTTGGTCTCGTTTACCTCCATATCCCCACGAACTATTGCAAAAACAATCCCGGGCATCTCACCAGATGAGGATGGTGTCGCAAAGAAAACCGCCTTCGCGGTAGCTTCGGTAGGAATATTCAGAAATTCAGCAAGCTCGGCAATCGTACTGGCGTGTGGAGTTGATACCTCTTCCATGTCAGGTGTATCCAGCTTAGGTGGAACCGGCTTACGGAAGGTTGCCACCTGGCGATTGGCAGCATATCCGCATTTATCACAGAGCATCAGCGTGTCTTCACCGATTGGATTGAGATACATAAATTCATGGGCGATCTTCCCTCCCATCATACCGGTATCAGACTTCACCGCAATTACCGGAAGACCGAGGCGCTCAAAGATCCGGAAATACGCGTCGTAATGCTGCTGGTAAGCTTTCTCCAATCCATCCCAATCAGCGTCCAGACTGTAACTATCCAGCATCGTAAATTCTCTTACTCGAATTAACCCCGCCCGCGGACGCGGATCATCCCGCCATTTTGTTTGTAGGTGATAAATCAGAGCGGGTAATTGTTTATAAGAACGAATTTCATTCCTCACCAAATCTGCAACAGCTTCTTCATGGGTCATCGCGAGAACCATATCCCGCTGGTTTTTATCCTTAAACCTGCCCAGCTCATCACCAATCGAAAACCATCGTCCGGTCTCTTTCCATAAATCAGCAGGCTGGATTACAGGCATGCATACTTCTTGTCCCCCGATGGAATTCATCTCTTCGCGCAGGACTGATTCAATTTTTGAAATTGACCTCTTGCCCAACGGCAGCAGGCTGAAAATACCTGAAGCCATGGGACGGATAAATCCTGCCCTGAGCAGATAAGCATACCCAGCTGAATCAATTTCTGTGGGAGCAGCTCTCAATGTTTGTGAAAAGAGACGAGACATCCGTTGCATATTCCCTCCCGATAATGGCTAGACTATAACCGTGTTTCTCGTATCACGCAATAGGAAATTCTTTAGTAAAATTCATTCACCCTGATCCACTATCGGTATAGATATGAAAAAACAAACCAGATTGCATCGTGAAGCCGAGACATTAAAGGCCATGTTTTGGATTTATTGTAAAAAGGAACACCATCAGACGGAATCCTTATGTGATTCCTGTAACGATTTGCAGAAATACGCATTATATCGATTGGAGAAATGTCCTTTTCAGGAAGGAAAGACAACTTGCGCAAATTGTCCGATCCACTGCTATCAGTCAGAGATGCGCGAACAAATCCGCACGGTTATGCGAACCGCCGGACCATGGATGCTTTTATATCATCCAATCCTAACCATTTTCCATTTTTGGGATGGCAGACGAAAACAACCAGTGAAATAAGAGTGAGCTGCTTTTATACCCAGAATAACCAGGTATGGATGGTGCTATAAAGTGTTCCCCCAATGATGCTGCCGCTTTTCTTGTAAATCCATCCGAGCAGGCAAGATAGAAGAAATCTATACAGAAATATCACAACCAGAGAATTCCACGCTATCCCGAGCAAGGGAATACAAATCCAAATTGAAGTAAACAAGCTGGAAACTAACCAACCCTGCCATTCACCCATCCAATCAACCAGACGGGTTTGCAGATAACCACGGAATACCATTTCTGTCAGAACTGCAGCTCCCAGGCTGGCGATCAATAACAGAAGCTGGGTAAAATTGTGATCTCCATATATTAGAGGAGAAACCTTACCTCGCAGAAAAATTGATACCAGTACCAGTGCAGCGCCAGTTTGCAATCCAGCCGGGAGCATTTCTCTCTTCAATCCCAGGCTAAGCCAGGGTTGATTCTTCCTGCGCACGAAATAAATGACTGGCAGCAGACATATAGCAGCATAACCCAGAAAAGTAAGAACATTGCCTGTAGATAATTCTTCTGGTGAAAGAAGTACTGCACGCGGGATATCCCATAACTGGAATGGAATGAACTGCTGGAATTCTTGCGCAGCCAGTTTGGAAAAGAGGACGGTAAAGAAGATGATCAGCACAATCATACTGATCGAGCCAATTGCTTCCTGTCGTGGTTGAGTAAATTTTACGGGTCGCCTTTTCATTAGAGCGGGGCTAATGGCAAGGATCATGACAACCGCAATGACACCAATCCACTCTGATGCCAGAAGAAGGTATGCTCTCATTTATGCTTTCGTCTCAGGTTTTTCTTCAGGATTGACTTCTACTGGTTCTACCGGTTTTACCTCTACACCATATTGGGCGAGATCAATGGATTCTTCCATGCGGATCTGCCCGCGCAGGAAGGCTCCCTCTTCCGTGGAAAATGACACGGTCACCACATCTCCCCAAACCCGGCCGGTCGAACGGATATCCAGCTTTTCGGCGGTGATATTCCCTTTAATCGCACCAGCCACAATTACCGTGGACGCGACCACATTTTCGCAGGTTATTCTGCCAGTTTCTCCCACCACAAGCAAGCCACGAAGTTGGATTTTTCCTTCAAAAGTACCCTCAATTCGGATCCCACCTGAACCGGTAATTTGTCCCATCCAGTTCACTCCCGGACCCAATACAGAGGTTACCCTTTCGACGGGGGATGTTGGCGGATTAATGGAAGATGCGGGTTTCTTGAACATACTTCTTACCTATAATTTTTCTTGAAGCGGTGGGTAGATGGTTCCCGCGCGGATAATTGAATTATCAGAGATACCTTGTTTGACTGTAGCGCCATTACCTACGCGCACATTCGACCCAACAATCAGGTCAAGATTTATTGTCACACGCATTCCAATTTGAGAACAATCTCCAACTTTGACTCCCCCCGCCAATGTTGCCCCGGGAGAAAGGTTAACATAATCTCCCAGGTGACAATCATGGCTGGTAATCGAGCCATAATTTAAGATACAGCCGAAGCCAATGGTTGAATCACTCCCTACATACGCAAGAGCAAAAACCTGTGTTCCATCTCCCACTTTCACAGTAGGTTCAACCACCGCGCGCGGATGAATGAGATTGGGGAAGGCAAACCCGGATAGCTTCAATTTCTCAAAGACAGCTATCCTTTTCTCCGGTGCGCCTATCCCGCCAACCGCGTTTACCGCCAATTCCAAGCCCTGTTCTGCAAGAGAATCAAGAATGGATCCGCCACCAAGGACCGGTATTCCCATTACCTGGGAAGATACTTCCAATCCATCATCAACTATTCCAGCTATATGGTATGCGCCATTAGCGCGAATTAAATCAATTACAGATTTGGCGTGCCCCCCACCACCATAGATCAGAATATGCCTGCTACTATACTTTTTGCCTGCCATCTTCTCTTTTATACCATAAATCATACAATCCTCCAGGCGCATACATGGAATGAATTCCAGCATTGCCTGATATTCTGTGTAATTGGACCATTTTTGCTATAATTGGTAAGTATGATTCCTGAATGGAGGATGATCTTATGACACATTTACGTGTGGGGGATCCCGCACCTGATTTTACATTACCCAGCCACCTTGATACATCGGTCAGGCTTAATGACTTACGCGGAAAGGCTGTTGCAATTGCATTCTTTCCCCTCGCCTGGACGCCCATATGAGCTGCTCAGATCCCATCTTACGAAGCAGAGCTGAGTAAGTTCACGGGATTGAATGCCCAGGTTCTGGGCATAAGCGTAGATAGTGTTCCTTCTCTAAAAGCCTGGACGGAGACATTTGGTGGCATCACCTACCCCGTTTTAAGCGATTTTTATCCGCACGGCGCGGTAGCTGAGAAATATGGAGTTCTTCGCTCCGAAGGATACTCTGAAAGGGCAATTTTTGTAATTGATGATGCAGGAATTATCCGCTACATCGACATCCATAATATTGATGAACAGCCAGACAATCGCGTTCTGTTTTCTGAAATCAAGAAACTTCGCCCTGACTTTGTGGAACCTGAACAACCACAAAGATCAGATACTCTCCCGCATGGCGGGGTGGTGATGTATTGCACCCGATGGTGCCCCGACTGCCGAAGAGCGCGCATCCTGTTCAACCAGTACAATATTGAATTCACTGAAGTGGATGTGTATGCCGTAC
>CAZRKL010000005.1:0-12074 GCA_964600595.1 uncultured Leptolinea sp. | reverse complement strand
TTCCAGGGTTCTGGCACAGAGAACAGACCAACCCGCGGGCTGGTAATTACCTGATCCTCATCAAATCTCAGTCCGCAATCTGCAATCCACAATCCATTTTGATCGCTGCAGATGCTCTTGTAGTTGAATCCGCCATCAATGTGAAACGCCTGACATATCTTGGCAGGACCGTCCGTCCATCCGGCGCTGGGTTGAGATTCTTTCCAGCGGATCGGGCGGGGACGATAGACATCCAATAATTCCAAGCCCATAATTGGATGGACAGCGCGGATAAGAACTGCGGCGGGTGTATCTACCTGATCTGCTACGACATTCAGCATCCAGTGCATCCCATAAGTGAAATACACATAAGCGTGTCCGGGAGGACCATACATCACCGCAGTGCGTGGAGTCCTGCCTGCTTTTGCATGGCAGCCAAGATCATCTTCTCTCTGATAAGCCTCAACCTCATAAATTATTCCCGCAGCAATTCCTTTTGAGAATTCCCGAAATATTACTTTTCCAAGCATATGACGGGCAACATGCATGGCGGTGTCTTGATAAAAATCCGGTGACAAGGGTGGGGTGTTGAGAAAATCAGCGGCGTCGTTCAATATCCAGGTTTTCACTGACTTTAAAATGTGGATCCCGCTCGAGTGTCAAACGCAGACCAGTTTCCAGATTGATGGAAGGTTTGTAGTTTAACTTTTTCCCCGCCAGAGTAACATCTGCCCGCAAATAAGAGATACCACTTTCTGCACGGGGGTTACTAACAATCTGGGTCTTTACGCCGGCAACTTCCTGCACCTTTTTTGCAAGATCTTTTACACTGATAGCCTGCCCGCTGCCAACATTAATAACCATGTTGTTGATCTTGGGTGCGGTTGCTGCTGCTACCATGGCGCTAATTACATCGTCTACATACACATAGTCTCTGGTTTGAGAGCCGTCGCCATTAATTACCATCGTGCCGTTGCGAATTGCCTGCCGGAGAAAAGCAGGAATGACCGGCGCATGAACCGGCGGGATATTCTGACCGGGTCCGTACGCGTTAAATATCCGCAAAACCACCGCTTCAGTATTGGTAAATGCGCTGATTGTTCTAAGATAATACTCAGCTGCCAGTTTAGAGACCGCGTACGGTGAACGTGGTTTTAGTTCAGCATCTTCCCGGCAAGCCTGGTTCTTCTGATCACCATAAACCGCACCTGATGATGCAAAAACAACTCGGCGTATTCCCACATCCCGGATAGCTTCCATCAATGTAACAGTTCCGCCAACATTGGTTGTATTGTAATCGCGTGGATATAAAATCGATTCTGGCACTGATACCCGGGCGGCAAGATGGTAGACCACATCGACACCTTGCAGTACAGACCAGAGTTTAGGCCGATCATTAATATCACCACGGGTTAGATAAATTTCCGGAGCAAGCTTCGCGGGATCGCCCGAGGAACAGTCATCCAAACCATGGACAGAATGACCTTCCTGCACCAACCGATTAGCCAGTGCTGATCCCAAGAAACCTGCTGCTCCGGTGATTAAAATATTCATAACTTCAGCATCTCACAATGGAATTTTGTTGGATTATAGCATACTCGCTATACGATTATTTCAATGAACTGAACTTCTAGGGTAAAATACATGGACCCTCCATGAGATTGTCATGGATGAAATTATTGTTGCCGTTATGCCCCTCGATAAATACGCCCGAAATATTCATTACCTACGCATCAGCCTGACGGATCGCTGCAACCTCAGGTGTGTATACTGCATGCCTGAAGACATCACATTCCGCCCTCAAACCGAGCTTATTAAAAAAGAAGAAATTCTCAGACTCGCCGGGATCTTTGCCGGGCTTGGTGTGGATAAAATTCGTTTGACTGGCGGTGAGCCAACCGTTCATCCAGAGCTGGTTTCCATTGTTTCCGGATTGTCGCATACGCCAGGTATCCAATCTGTAACAATGACAACAAACGGAGTTTTGTTGCAGGAACTTGCAGAACCATTGAAAGCTGCCGGGTTACAACGGGTAAACATCAGTCTTGACTCCAATGACCCCGATGAGTTTAACCGGATTGCCCGTCGCGATGCGCACGAGAAAGTATGGAAAGGCATCCTCGCTGCTGAGAAAGCTGGTTTAACCCCCGTAAAACTAAATGCGGTTATTGTTCGTGGTCACAATGATGAGACTCTATTGGATATGGCAGCCATGACGCTGGATCATCCCTGGTATATCCGTTTTATTGAGATGATGCCATTTGGAGGAGCGACTGAGTTTCAATTACACCAGGTTGTCACCTCTCATGAAGTGATGGAACGGATCGAAAGTGAATTTGGAAAACTGATCCCAGAAAATGACGGGAAGCTGGATGGAGAGGCAATGGTCTTTAAAATTCCAAATTCTCTAGGAACGCTTGGATTTATTTCTTCTGTAACTGCTCCGTTTTGCTCACTCTGCACGAGAACCCGGCTCACCTCAGATGGCAAGCTTCGTCTCTGTCTTCTGCGTGAAGACGAAGTCGATTTACTTACACCCCTCAGAGCTGGAGCAACGGATGAGGACTTGCGGAGATTAATTGTAGATAATATTTGGGTGAAACCGTGGGGGCACGGTCTTGCGGATGGCGAAGTACCGGTTAATCGAACAATGAGTGAAATTGGCGGATAAATTTCAGAAATATATCCAAATCGTGCAAATATTTATTTTGAGAAATTCCAGATTTGACGGTTCTCTAAAACATTAAAAATAAGAGTAAAACTGGTGATAATGTACAGAATCCATTTACCCAGTCATTATTCAACCAATTCAATCCCCGTTTCAAATAAGTAACGGTACCGCAACTATGGGTTGGATGACGCTCTGTTTCTTTCTGACAACTGGGGCAGGTATAAACGGCTTGAATGGTTGCTCCAAGAATGGAATCCACCATCGAGCCAAATAATCCCAGCAGAGTGATCACAACCAGGTAACTCCATAAGACCGGATGTACCATCCATCCGATAACAGCAATAAAGGCAGCCCCGCCCAATGCCGCCATTGTTCCTAGAAGAGTCACACCCCCTGAAGTGCCCATATCAACCTGTTGCCAGGTGGTGATTATTCTCGGTCTGGTCTTCGATAGCACCCCTAATTCAGAAGCCCATGTATCTGCATTGGCCGCCGCCAGGCTGGCACAGTATGCATACCACCAGAAATCCTGATCGGGAAGCATAGTCTGGATGAGCACAATTAAGCCAGATATGCCACCATTGGCGAGAACCTGTCCGGCATCACGGCGGTTTCCTTTGGCATGTTTTTCATCTAAAGTCCGTTTTTGCTTCTTGAACAATCTTGAAAGTGCAGATGATGAGATGAAAAAAGCCAGTAGAACAACTGAATGGGCAAAACCACCCAGCCCAAAGATGACCATGCCCAGAATAGCTGCGGCGACAGCACCAGACAAACTTAATGAGCGAGATTTGTACGCCATAATCGCAATGGCAATACCCAGTATCGCTCCAATAACAATATTAATCAGTGGAGGCAGGTTCATGAAATCAAGGCTATCCTTGCGAGAGAGATTACGAGCAAAATCAAGGTAAACACACTTCCCCCCCACAACAGGTAAGATGCGTACAATTGGGTCTTTGTGCGAAAAAAGAATGATCCACCTATCAGATCCATTAAGAAAATAAACGCACCCAAGATCGGAAACACAACCAACCGGATCGTTGGTACAGGCTGGTTTGCGACATCTAATGGATTGCCAAACAAGACAAGAGGCTTTGAGGTCACCAGCAGAATAACCCAGCTTACTATTATCAATTCGAGAATAAAGCTCGAAATTATTAAAGCCCTGGCAAGGCTATCATCCCATACTTTTCCAAGAATAAAGGAGGGTAAGACCGACTCTGCCTTAACCGTTTCCAGGCTGCCCATTTCAATAAAGCGGTGAAATAAAGCCTGAAAACCACGAGGGTCAGATGGTGATATCACAAAAACTGATTCAGGCATGGCGATGAGTAATGCATCTTCAATGGAATCAGCCATAAATTCAACTTTGCCCAGACCATCGATTGTTTTAATCCCAATAAGTGCGCCGGGAAGAGGAATCTTGGGCAAGGGTAAATCAGAAGCCAGGTCAGCAACCGGGCGAATCCACTCAACCTGACTAATTGGCAGCAATTCAGTGCGTAGTCCCCAATGTAGAACGATGGTATTGCGATCCATGGTGTAGCTAGAACGATTGAGCGCCAGAAGTCTGTATGAGAGCATGGGAAGTGGAAAACAGGCGAAAATTCCCGCAATCAGGTAAAGGCTGAACTGCCAGGCGACATCGGTGGTGGAGGACAGCCAAAAGAGTACAATGGCAATCGCGACAAACGCTACCGTCAATCCGCCTAAAACCAAATTTCCCCGCTGGGTAAATGGTGTGAAGCGACGGGGTAATTCCTGGGTGGACATGTTACCTGATGTATTGAATGGCTTCTTGAAGTGATCGGCAGACTTTATCGACCATATCTTCTGACATCACACCTGAGAAGGGCAGTGCCAAACCTCGCTCTCCGAGGTCTTCAGTAACAGGATAATCTCCAGGCTGATATCCAAATTCTTCTACCATATAGGGTTGCAGATGAATGGGAAGAAAATACGGTCGAACCGGCACGCCCATCGTTAATAATTTTTCTGCAAGCGCTTTACGATCCATTCCTTTGGGGATGCGGACTACATAAACAAACCACGAGCTGCGTGTGGTGGTGGGTTCAAGCGAAGGGATTTCTATCTCCGGAATTTCTGATAATCGCGCTGAGTACCAGTCTGCCACCTGCTGCCGGGTCTTCATAATATGATCCATCCGCTTCATCTGCGCATTGCCAAGCGCCGCGCTTAATTCATCCAGCCGATAGTTATACCCAAGGTATGTATGTGACAGCCAGGTATCACCCGGAGCCCTCCCCTGATTGCGAAGCGCCATCATATATTTGGCGGCTTGTTCATCATCAGTGATGATCATGCCGCCTTCGCCGGTGGTTATTTGCTTATTGGGATAAAAACCAAAAACACCATAATCGCCAAGCCGTCCAGCTTTCTTGCCCTTGTATTCCGAACCGAGAGCTTCACACGAATCTTCAATTACTTTCAAGTGATATTTATCTGCCTGTATCCGGATCGGGTCAATATCTGCTGGCTGCCCGAAAACATCAATCGGTAAAATTGCCTTGAGGTTGCGAGCATTTTCGGCGCCGCGTCGGGGAAGCCAGTTTTTCACCGATGGATTGCCTGAAGTAATATCTTTAATTGCCTGATCCAATTGGTCGATACTAATATTGCCAGTTAATGGATCCACATCCACAAATACGGGGATACCTTTTTCAAACAGGATCACATTGGTGGACGCAACGAAGGAAAACGGAGTGGTTACGACCAGATCTCCCGGTTGAATATCTACGGCGCGGATGCAAAGATGCAAGCCGGCTGTTCCTGAATTCACACCAATAGCGTACCGGGCTCCGGTATATTCTTTTACCGCCTCTTCAAAAGCCAGAATATGAGAGCCCATACTCAAGCTAGTGGTCTTCATCACACTTGTCACAGCATCGATTTCGATCTGCGAGAGATCCGGAGATGACATGGGAATTAGTTTTGAGTATTCGTTGAAATCCATAGGGCTGATTGTACTATAAATGTCCTGCGCATGATTGTGTGATCCGTTCAGGTGTGAAGCGGTTGACTACATTTTTATGGTGACCCTGGTGCCGGTATCAGGTTGAGATTCTACAACCATGGAACCGCCGATAATTGCCACCATCAAGCTGTGGATACGTAATCCCTGACCCTGACTACCCTGGATTAGATTACCAGTGTTGAATCCTGCTCCATCATCCTGTATCGTAATCCTTAACACAGGAGTTTTGCTGAATTCCAGCTTCAGTGTTGGCTTGATGCCGTCCATAGGGTGAGCGTATTTTGCTGCGTTACGGATCACCTCCCTCAGTGCATAATCAAGGACCTCACGGGCATTGTCGGTAAGGTTTACCAATGCTTCTTCAAATTCCTCTTCTTCCATCCATTCGGTTTTTATAAAAGCGTCTGGCAGATCATGCTCCACAAATTCCTTTAAACTGGGAATCAACCCCACCTGCAATGATCTTCCGGGTGGAGTACCTGGCATCTCACGAATTAGCTGAGAGAGATCTTTGTGCACCAGCGAAAGCTGGCTGATCGATTCACGTACTCCTTCACCGGGTTGGCTACTTAAAGAAAGAAGTATGGTATGCAGTCTGGGTAGAATCTCGTCATGTATGATCCTGCGGGGTTTCTGTTCCATGAGATAGTGTTGCGTATTTTGTTCCCGCTGCATGCTCACAAGTTGTATAGCGAACTCCGTGGTGATCATAATATCTATCATTCGTTCACCAGAACTTCGTGCAATTTCCATCTCTTCCTGGGTGATAAAACTCTCATCAGATTTTTTCCCCAACAAGAGAACCCCATCCCGACCACGCTGGCTCCATAAAGGGATCGCCCATTCAAATCCACAATACTTTTCAGGATCAATACTAAAAACCTGATTTTCTCTTGGATCTGCAATAATGGATGGAATAGGAATGGATTTTTCATCCAGATTCTCAGGAAATACCAAACAGGCAGGAAGGAATTGGGTTAATCCATCGGTAACCCGCAATAAACCCTGATCCAGACCAAGCAAATCTCGGATCAGGGAATTAAAAGGCGTTTGAAGCTCCTTTGGGTTTTGTTTTTGATCCGTTGACTTAAATATCATTTCAGATAGATTTTGGCTGAACAGAAATGGTCTCAGCTGTCGGATTGTCCTTTCGCGTTCATCAGAAAACCGCCAGCCGGCCCAAGCCAGAATGATTCCTGTCCACAGTACAGATGCAATAAGAAGGTAGATCTGGCGAAGATGCAAGTGAAAAATCAGACTTGCTGCCAGAGCAATACCTCCTGATAAAAATAATTGGATGTACCATTGTCGCCTGAACCCCTTGCGGGGTAGAGGTTTTCCGGTGAACACCTCATAATTCACTACCGCCTGCCCTACCAGAACGACAGCCAGAGTAATTAGCAATGATAAACCCAGGTCCATCCATGCTAATGCTGGTGCAACATTCCCATACAGCTCTGGTAGAGTCAGATCAGTAAGGAAATTTCGCCAGAGCCATTGGATGGTAAACCCCACACCGCCTGATGCGATGAGCAGCAACATCCCGGCTGAAATCAACCAGGGTCGGGCTCGCTCCCGGGCATTTTCGCCCTGCCGTCTTCTGGCAGGCGCCGGTCGCGCCAACGCATCCATAGATAGCCCTATGCATAACAGAATGAAAAACGGATACGCAAGGAAGAGCACAGAAGTATTTGAAATACTGGAATTACTGCTGTATTGATCAACATCCCCAGATTGAGTTAAGTTCCCAAGCGGATTGAAGAATACAAGTAAAACAAGTAACAGTAACGCGTAAAAAAACGTTAACCGCATCCAGTAACGATGCCGGCTATGCAGGTTTGAGTCTTTTCGATCCCAATAACCAGAAAACCACAGCATCACGATATACCACACATAGGGTGTGGCAATTATTGGCGCCCAGCCAATATGCCACCACAGGTTGACCCCCGCGGTAAACATTTCTATATTCTGTCCAAGAATAGCAGCATGACTGATAAAAAATATCGCGCCTGCAAATAAACCGCTGGCAGCAGCATAAACCCCAAAACTGCGGTTTTCAGCATTTAGTAGAATCATGCATCCCAGCCACAGCATAATCAGGATGTTAAAGACCGATAATGCCAGTATCAGGCTGTCCAGCCAGAAATTACCGCTCACTTTCACCCCACGGTATTAGATCGCCATTCTCGTTTCGGAAAAATGGTTCTCCACTTTCAGACCATTCCAACATCCGGCCGCAGTTTACGATGAGGGCAGCTCTTGTCCGGGCAACTTTTTCATCGGTTGTGGTCGCGTCCAAGCCCCAGGCAGCATAAATCTGCCCGTTCGTGCGGCTGATGGTCCGCTTATCGCGGAATCCCAGCTTGTCTGCAATCTGCTCATTCGTAAAACCCTGTGCAATCATTTTTGCAACAATTTGTTCATTTGGCTCTAATACTGCCATGGGAGATTGCTCATCTTTAAACCGCACTTCTTGAACGCGTTGTTCAATATCCGGATCGATAAAACTTCTACCATGGATTGCATCGTTCAGGATGGGTTTTAATTGAACAGGTAACAAATAGTTACTCTTTCGCACATAAGCGTAATGACTTAATATGCCGCTCCGTTGAAAATCTCGGTAGAATACGTCTTCATCCTGGATGGAATAAAAGACAACCGGCAATCGCGGGTATTCTTTTCGGATGGCAATGGCTGCCTGAATACCATTCATGGCTCCCGCAAGCTGAAGATCCATAAGAATTACATCTGGAAGCTGATCCAGGCAATATTCAATTGCTTCTTCACCACTCTTACAGGAACCAATCACATCAATCCCTTCCAGGGTGTTAAAACCCTCCTTAAGGGCGTTCCGTAAAGACTTGTTATCTTCGACAATCAGTAGATTCATATTCTTCCTGTTGAAATCATATCATCTGAAATCAGATCCATCCAAACAAGCACTCAGGTGCATAGATATCGCGCTTTAAATCGTAGTAGTAAATTAATATTTCAGGTATCCTTTTTGAGAATTGGGATGTAAAGCATCTCTACGATTCCATTATAAGAGGATTGCAATGACTGTAAAAAGAATTTCAATAATTGTCTGGATTTCCATTCTGGTAGCCTGGTGTTTTGACCAGTTATTCTGGCAGAAAGCACCCGGGATATCCTTCCCGATTTTGGTAGTGGTTACACTAATCGCGGGGTATCTTATCTTGCGAAGCGAAGGCAAAACAATCGCTCTAAACACATGGCTGTTGCTGCCTCCGGTTCTTTTTTTCTCGGTAATGTTTACATACCGCGCCGAGGGGCTCACCCGGGCATTCGATGTGATGATGACCATATTGTTATTGGTAATCATCGGAGTTACAGCTACCGGTGGGCGATGGTGGATGTATAGCTTCAGCGATTATGTCGTTAAATCACTCCATCTGGTGTTTTCAGCTTTATCTGGTGTTCTGGTGGCGTGGATTAACGGAAGAAAAAAAACACAAGAAGAAGATGGCAGCGAACCCACACCTCAAAGCCACCAGTCTGGTAATGGCTGGGCAATCCTACGGGGCATTCTTCTGGCTATCCCGGTAGTTCTCGTTCTTGCCTCACTTCTCGCAGCTGGAGACCCGGTATTCAACCGGCATTATCAGGAATTTCTGAAATTGTTGGCTATTGATAATTTGCCTGAGTATCTTTTCCGGCTGTTTTACATTCTGGTCTTAGGGTATATGCTCGCTGGTGCATTTATTCACTCGGTTACTCAGAGTAATGACACCAAATTACTGGGCACCGATAAACCCTGGATGCCGGCATTCCTCGGGTGGACAGAATCGTTCATTATCCTGGGTTCTGTAAATGCGCTGTTTTTAGCATTCGTCCTCGCCCAGGTCAGTTACCTTTTTGGCGGCTCAACTAATATCAACATTGATGGATACACTTACGCAGAATATGCCCGTAAAGGATTCACTGAATTGCTGGTTGTTGCTTTCATCTCCCTGCTGCTTCTCCAACTGATGAGCGCTATCACACGCAGGAACACGAAGACTAAGATGAATATATTTTCAGGGTTAAGTATCGGGACTGTAGCATTAGTTGTGGTAATCCTGATTTCAGCGTTCCAAAGGTTAAGCATGTATAAGGATGTGTACGGTTTTACTCGAATCCGTGTTTTCTCTGAATTATTTATGATCTGGTTGGCAGTTCTGTTATTGGCAACTGCAGTTCTGGAGTTCATGCACAGAGAGAGATATTTTGCCTTAGCCTGTCTACTGGCTGCGATCGGATTTGTAACTTCCATCAACGTGATCAATGTCGATTACCACATCGTTACTGGCAATACAGAACGCGCCTTAAGCGGGTCAAAACTGGATACCGAGTACCTGGCGACTTTATCAGAAGACATTATTCCAGTTATGGTGGATGCTTACCAGGGCAACACTGAAATAAGTCCACAAATTGGTGCAGCGTTACAATGTTGGGTGGATTGGAATACACCTGCCGAAGAGCTTGCCCGCCAGGACAAAGCAGGATCTTTCTGGGGCTCATACCATTTTGGTGAAACTGCAGCCTGGCAAGCAATAAACCCAATTCGTGAAGAATTGAAAACAACTTACCCGCTGTTTGAAGATACTTCTACATATCAAAAGTATATTTTGTTGAATGGAGTACGTATTAACTGCCCGGGTTGGAGTGGCTGGGATTAATTACAAAAGAAAAACCGCCGGGCAAAACCCCGGCGGTTACTTTATACGAGCAAATTGATAATGCTGCCAGTGCCCTCAGGCGTGCTCTGTTGGATCATTTTTACCAGTGCAGCAGCCTGACTTTTTTGCATCTCCTGGTTTTGCTTTATGACCGAGATGGCAATTTGCTGCGAGATATTTCGTCGCTGCTCCATGCTCTGCAGCAATTGAACTACCTGGTCATTTGATACTCCTTGTACACTCATACTGTTATTATAGGCAAGAATGAGAATTTCTTTAGGGTCTGTGAAAGGCTGGTTGACACACCCTTCTTTTCGGGTATAATACTCGATTGCCCGATGGTCCACTAGCTCAATGGCAGAGCAGCTGACTCTTAATCAGTTGGTTCAGGGTTCAAGTCCCTGGTGGATCACTTTGCTTTTAATTGGATAATTCTATACCAATTTCGCTTATCCTTCCTGTTTTATTCATGTTTACTTATCGTTATAATGAAATTAATATAATAATTCGCGATTGATGCTGCGGAGTTCCCTTGTCCTAATAAGGAGGGCGAAATGAAAGATACTCCCAAAATCGCAGCCTTCATCATTGTGATTTTAATTACCACATTAGCGTGCAGTTTTTCAGGTCAGGATATTATCCCTGTCACAGGCGAAACCCCCATTCCCGAGGTTGTAGCTCCACCACCAGTGGATACCCCAATTGTCGTTGAAGAACCACCAACGCCTGAAGCGGTGGAACCCACCCTGCCTCCACCCACACCTGAACCTGTAACCGAATCACCACCCAATTCGATTACACATGACATCATTCCCATCTCTTCACTGCCACCGGATAAACCCCAGGTGATGTACGATCAGGATTCCATTCGCAGCGCAGACAAGAGGGAAGCCTATGGTGGTGACGAATTTTTGCTGGGAAAATTCGAACGTCCCTTCGATCAGGATATGAAATACATACCATACATAGATATCATTGAAGCAAATATGGTTCGCAATAAAGATGACCAGTTTATTTACGCCATCATTCGAGTACAGGAAGACCCATCCCTTTCAACAATCGGACCCTTTGGTTTTGGTATTGAAGTGGATGAAGATCTGGATGGAAGTGGCGATTTTCTCATCTGGTCGATACTCCCCGTGAGCAATGAATGGTCGGTCGAGGGAGTGTCCGTTTGGAAAGATGCCAATGCTGATATTGGTTATCTAAAGCCGATGTTCAGCGAAGGTCCAGTTACACAGGATGGCTATGAACTAAACATCTTTGATGCGGGTTCCGGGCAGGATTCCGATCTCGCCTGGTCAAGAATATCACCCAGTGATCCCCTGGAGATTGAAATCGCATTCAAGCGTTCAGTTTTGGAAGTATCACCTTACTTCCTTTGGGGAGCCTGGGCAGCCCTTGGCCCTGACCAGTTCGACAGATTTGATCATAATGATTACTTTACATACGAACAGGCAGGGTCGCCCACAAAAAAACAAACAGATTATTACCCTCTGAAAGAGCTATTTGCTGTGGATAACACCTGCCGCTCAGCTTCGGGCTTCACACCCAAGGGTAATGAACCTGGCGTATGTCCGGCAGCCATCGTTGAGAAAAAAGCAAAAGATAAAGTATGTACAGAGATGTGTTTTGTGTTTGGAGCTCAGGTTGTCTGCTACGAGGTATGCGAGTAGTTTATTAAATTACCATATTATTTTAATAAAAACCCAACAAGGAGCAGCCTTGGCAGAAGCTGCTCCTGAAT
>CAZRKL010000004.1:0-44937 GCA_964600595.1 uncultured Leptolinea sp. | reverse complement strand
CCGTGTAACCTGAGTAATTCAGTGTATCTGATCCACTACCGCCAGTAAGATGTTCGATAGCGGTAAAGGCGAATGAGCCATTCAGGTTACCCGATCCTGTGCCAGTCATATTGAATGTGGTTCCGGCATCTGAACCGATAATTCGATCTTCAACAGAGCCAGACCCACGCAGACCTTCAAGATTACTGAATGAGCCATTCAGCCCCGTTACTGTTCCGGTCTGATGGTTATAAGTTATGGCAGTGCTATATCCGCCATAATCGAGCCAGTCAATACCTCCAGCCCCATTGAGATTACCATTGAAGACGTAGGAGCCTCCGAAGGCGAAAGTATCAGCCGCGCTACCACCGGTCAGATTCTCAAATCCCAAGAAGCCTATCGAGTTGGTGCCAACAATGTAGCGGTCTGTACCATCCAGTTCAAAGGTCGCTGCCAGGTTGGTACCAGTTAGAGTATCTATCCCTGCAGAACCAATGACATGATCAATATTGCTGAATCCACCTGAGATGGCGAGATCAGTTCCATTGAACCCATCCACGCTGCCGGTAGAAGTCAGGGTTACAGTCCTGCCAGCTGCACTTGAGAAATCCAGTGCATCCGCACCAGAACCGCCATTGACGGTTCCGCTAAGAATCGCTCCACTGGAGAAGACAAAAACATCATTCCCTGCGCCGCCGTTCAAAGTATTGGTGTGATTGGTTTGAAGGTGGAAGGTGTCTGCTGAAGTTCCACCGTTCAGGATCTCAAAGCCACTGAAGTCGAAGGTATTTACGCTGACGTACTGATCAGCAGCACCCAGAACAAATTCTGCATTGGCATTTCGTCCGGTTAGCGAGTCACCGTTTAGTGAAGAGGCGGCCATCCGGTCAATGTTGGCGAAGCTGCCGATGGAAGTAATTGTTCCATTGAAGCCATCCACACTGCCA
The DNA here is from genome assembly GCA_964600595.1 of uncultured Leptolinea sp. Classification (GTDB taxonomy): domain Bacteria; phylum Chloroflexota; class Anaerolineae; order Anaerolineales; family Anaerolineaceae; genus DAIOEK01. The sequence continues at coordinate 44,011 of CAZRKL010000004.1, read as the reverse complement.
AGACCTGTCAGCGTAACCTGGATGACAGAAGTGGCAGAACTCAGATTGACGGTGTCGTACCCACCGCGACCATCTAGTGTACCCGCGATAGAGCCTCCCGGCTGGAAATTGAACTGATCATCAAACTCTGACCCGGTGAAGTTTTCAATGTTCCCATCCGTAGTGACGATACTACCCAGGCTGTCGGTCACAGTAGCTGAACCAACTGCGAATGTAAATGTCACACCATAAGATGTGCTGAACACTAAAGTGTCATTACCACTGGTGTCATAGACGAAATCAGTACCCCAATTATCATAAAACACGTAGGTGTCATTGCCGCCCAGACCGTATAGAATATCATTGGTCGTTCCAGATTCCAGGGTATTATCGAATTCATCTCCCCAGATCTCATTAAAGCTGGTTCCACCCAGAACATTCTGGATGCGATCAATTCCACCCGGAAGACCTGCATTTACACCCGTTGCGATGTTTGTTGTCAGATTTACATATACATTCGTTGTATAGGCGGTGTAGTCAAGGGTGTTATTTCCCAAACCACCATCAATGAATGTACCTGCTCCACCACCAGCCACTCCCGCACCATCTTCAAAGCGGAAGGTGTCATTTCCCTGACCGCCCAGCAATCTCTCAATCACATTTCCGCTGGTAAAGGTCAGGCTGTTGGTACCATCAGAAACAGATGGGGTTCCAGCAGCGATATCAAATAAGAGATCAGAAGTAGCTGCCAGGAAATTGACTGTATCAGAACCACCACTGTCAATCAGGGTATCCATGCCCCAGGCATTCCCTGAGAACATATAGGTATCGTTTCCGGCACCACCATTGAGTGTGTCGTTTCCGCCCATGCCTGTCAGTGTGTCATTTCCGTTACGGCCTTCGAGGATATTGTCACTGGCATTTCCAGTAAGGCTGTCTCCAGCTGTCCCGCCAATAACATTCTCTACATTAATTACTCCAGCCGGAACTCCGGTTGCTGTGCCTGCTGTAAGATTCACCGTAACACTGGTAGTGTACGCGTTGTAGTCCAACCAATCTGAACCACCTGAGCCGTTAATATAGCCCGATGCAGGTAGAGAGAAGCCATTTGCAAAGAAGAACTGGTCATCCTGCGTGCCACCAATAAACCGTTCGATCAGATTCCCATTGTATGCAAGGGTATCTGTACCATTGGCAACGTTGAAACCGGCAAGGTTGAATAGGATCGCAGTAGTGACCGCAGAAAAATCGAGCGTATCCACACCAGTGGTCTCGACCAGAGTGTCTTGTCCGAAGCCATCTTCAAAGAGGTAAACATCATAACCATCACCACCTGCCAGGTAATCATTTCCGCCATTACCCTTGATGGTATTTTCACCATTATTCCCCAATAATGTGTCATCCGCTGATCCGCCATAAACAGATTGAATGGATCCAACCAGTGTAATATTGGTGGCGATTCCATTTGCCAGGTTGACAAAGACCGGGGTAGTGTACAGGCTATAATCCAGCAGGTTGATTCCACCACCGCCCATGATAGTGCCATTCAAGCTGGCACCATCCATCAAACTATAGATGTCATCACCAGCATTGCCAAAAAGCAATCCGGTTTCTGCGCCATGGAGGATGAATGTGTCGGCATATTGACCGCCCTGCAGTCTGTCAAAGTACAGGAAGCCGATACTGTTTGTGCCAACCAGATACTGGCTGTTCACTCCATTCAAATCCCATGTGGCATCTACATTCAACCCAAAGAGCTGGTCATTCGTTGCAGTGGCTGATCCATAAACCTGATCAATATTGCTAAATCCGGTTGGGACTGTGTCTGTTACATTCCCTGCAAAACCATCTGTGGAAGTACTCAACAGATTGACAATCCGTGAGGTCGTGAACAGAGTCAGATCCAGCAGATCAGAGCCGGTGCTGCCATCCAGCGTACCCGTCAGGCTGCTGCCGTCAGTAAAGCGGAAGATGTCATCTCCAGCGCCGCCATTAACAATATAGGTGCGGTTTCCGCTGAAGATAAAGGTGTCGACCTGGTTTCCACCATTCAGGTTCTCGAACGCGCTAAACCCGATTTCGTTGATACCTATGAAGTATCGGTCGGTGCCATCCAGTTCAAAGGTGCCTGCTAAGTCAGTACCAGTCAGTGTATCGTTTGAATTCGAGCCGCCAACCAGATTGTCAATATTATCAAATGCCCCGATCAATCCGGTTGTGGTACCCGCAAACCCATCTGTGCTGCCAATCCTGGTTAGAACCGTCTGAACCTGAATGCTTGCTGCTGAGTAATCGAGCGTATCCAACCCGGAGCCGCCATCAATACTTCCGATAAAAGCAGCAGCATTATCAAAGTGGAAAGTATCTGCAGCGGTACCACCGGTCAACTGCTCAAATCCGATGAAGAATAAAACCCGCCCACTGGAAGTATACGTGAGGGAAGTGACATCCCAAATAGCATCCAGATTCGCACCAATCAAGCGGTCAGTACTCTCCGCGGTGGCGGTAATGCTGTTGATGTTATCAAATCCGGTCGTTAATCCGGCAAAGGTTCCGGAGAAACCATCCATTGAACCCGGTCCATCAAGGTTCACTGTTACCGCACTGCCATAGCCAGACAGGTCAAGTTGATCAGCACCTGTTTCGCCGATCAATCCTTCAACGGCAGAGAAGTACAACTGTCTACCTATAGATTCATATAACCCGGCATCCAGAGAAGTGACGGTCCAGGTAGAAGCAACATCCAAACCCTGCAACGTGTCTACAAAGGTAGAACCGATGATTTCATCGATATTCTCGAACACAATACCCGAGTTCGTTTCTGTTCCGTTGAATCCGCCTAAACCACCAATCGAGGTCAGGTCAAATGCTGCTGCACCAGTGTAGGTGCTGTAATCAAGAAGATCATCGGCAGCTGAACCGGTGAGAATATCAACCGCGCTGAATTCAAACCAACTGTCAACCGTACCTTCTTTATTCCCGCTGACAGTAAATGTACTGCCACTATTACTTCCGGTCAATCTGTCTTCATAGGTACTGCCAACCAGTGCTTCGATATTACTGAAAGTGCCGGTGAGCGGTGAAGCTGTCATAGCTGCAAGATTTATCGTCACCCCAGAATCATATCCAGCGAAGTCGAGCAAATCTATACCACCTGCTCCATCCAGCGTGCCGGTAAATGATGCGTTACCAATGAAGGTAAAGCTATCTACTCCAGCGCCACCAACCAGGTTGTCAAATCCGCTAAAGACCAGTTGCTGTGATCCGAGAATATATCGGTAATCCGTTCCGAATTGCCAGGTTGCGTTGTCAGCGGTACCGTTAAGGGTATCTGCTGCCGACCCGCCAACCAGAACGTCGATTTCACTAAATCCTGCTGTAATACTGGCTTCTGTGCCAGTAAATCCATCAACAGTCGAACCGGTCAATTGAACTGAGCGGATTGTTGAGTAATCGCTCCAGGTAATGGAGTCTATCCCGGATCCCCCAGTGATCGAGCCAGTCAGGACGGCATTATCAGTAAACACAAAGGTATCATCTCCACCGTTTCCAGAAAGGTTCGCTGATCGAGAATCGTTGATATAGAAAGTGTCATCCGCGATGCCACCCAGGTAATCCTCAATTTCATTCCCGGTGGTGAGTGAACCATCAGTCGTTGTGATAATGGTCTCAACGGTATTGAATACAAAACTCAGATTGGTTGAAACAGATGAGAAATCGACCGTATCATTTCCGGCTGGATCAGTAATCGTATCCGTTCCGTAGGCATCCAGGAAAATATAGCTATCATTTCCACTGCCGCCATTGAAGTGGTTGTTATTCGCGTCACCGGTTAGTGTGTCGTTTCCACTGCCAGTAAGAACATTTTCAATGGTGATTATGGTGTCACTACCCAGACCGGTAATCTGGCTGGATGTGATATTCAGATTAATGGACAGATCTACTGTGGCATTGCTCTCATCGAGAGTATCCACACCACCCCGGCCATTTAGAATATCATCTCCGGGTCCGCCGCGCAGAACATTGGCAAGGTCATCACCAAGGATTGTATCGGAGCCAATTCCACCAAAGACATCACTAATGCTTAAGATGCCAGCAGTACCTGTAGCTGTGCCAGCCGCGAGATCAACAGATATGCCAGTAGAATAAACGCTGTAATTTAGGCGGTCCTGTCCTTCGCGCCCGTCGATGGTTCCAGTACCACCCGTAATCACTGCGCCATCCTCAAATACGAAATCGTCTTCCCGTTTTCCGCCAATCAGTTTCTCAATGACATTTCCGGTCACTGCCAGTGTACCGCTTCCGGCCACATTCAGGCTGCCGGCAGAAATCACAAAGAGCAATGCACCGGTAATCTCAGAGAAATCCACCTCATCGAGAGCGCCCTCGATGTCAGAGAGAATGTCATTACCCCAGTTATCGAGGAAATGGAAGATATCATTTCCATCGCCACCCTGGAGTGCGTCATCCCCTTCTGCTCCAGTGATATGGTCATTTCCGGCAAGTCCGTTAAGGAAATTGTTCCAGGCATCACCAATCAGAGTGTCATCAAAAATGGATCCGATCACATTTTCAACATTGGTAATTCCACCCACCAGATTGCCGAAGATTGCTGTCGCAGTATTCGCTGCCAGATTTACAATCACTCCGCTTGTTGTGAAGAGTTCGTATGTGAGCGTATCCGTACCACCCTGTCCGTTAATCTTGCCAGGAACGAGAACATCACCAATGAGTGCGAATATGTCATCACCCGCGCCACCCAGGTATTCGAGTACCTGGCTATTGGTTTCACGATAGTTGAATGTGTCAGAAAGTCCACCACCGCTGACATATTCGAATTTATTAAAGGTAAGGGTATTGGTGCCAACCGTGTACACATTATCGGTCGTGTAAATATCGAATGTGGCAACTGCATCCATCCCGGTAATGCGGTCAGTTGTTGCTGCGGAGCCGATTATGACAGAGATATTATCAAATCCGGTTCCGAGCGCCAATTCTGTTCCAGCGAAGCCAGAAATCGTTCCGGTTGAAGTGAGGAGAACATTGCGTCCGGTCAAGTAGGCAGAGTAATCGAGGGTGTTATTACCATCGCCGCCATTGATTTGACCAGGCAAACTCGCCCCGTTGTTCATAACAAAGGTATCGTCACCTGCACCACTGAGCAGATTCTCAAGCGCGTTTCCTGCGTAAGATACCAGATTGGTTCCATCGGTTACATTCAACCCGGTCGTATTTATGTTGTAAGTGAGGTCGCTGATTACACTTGTGAAGTCAAGAGTGTCAATTCCTTCACCGGCAGTTTCATTTACAATATCATTGGTTCCCCAGCCTTCACCAAAGACATAGGTGTCATTTCCCAATCCGCCTGACATGACATCATTACCGCCATTGCCTGTGATGACATTGTCACCAGCATCGCCGGTGAGTGTATCATTTCCTGTCCCACCGGTCAGGTTTTCTAAAGTGGATAATCTGCCTGCAGCTCCAGATCCAATATTGGTTGCCTGTCCTGTAGCAAGGTTGAGGTTAATTGTGGTAGTGAAATCGCTGTAATCGAGGGTATCGATACCACCCTGACCATCAATGGTCGATTGGAAGCCATTGTGTACTGAACCAGTCAGATCACCCAGCGAGGTGCCATCAACGAAGTAGAAAGTATCGTTACCTGCGCCGCCGTGAAGTTCAAATACCTGGTCTTCAAGAATATTGAAACGGTCATCCGCCATTCCAGCGAACAGTTTTTCAATATTCATAAACTCCAGGGCTGTCCCAACAACCAATCCGGTGTAAGTATTGGTTTCGGATGCTGCCAGCTGTACCATGGCATTTTCAAGGACGAAGAGGGGATCGCTGTCAAATGTACGCCCATCCAGATCGTACCTGCTGTTTTCATTCAAGCCATGCAGCTCATCGATACCCGCGCCACCATAGATATATTCGACTTCATTGAATGTGAAGTCTACCTGGTTCCCGGGAGCTTCCATATCAAATACCTGGTTGATCAGGTGGCTATCGTCAAGCCAGAAAGCCAGATCGTTCAATACCGGTGTGATCGTTGAGTAGACTGTGTCTCCTGTGTAAGCGTAGAAGGTGATTGTGTCGATACCTTCGCCTGCTGCTTCAACAACTGTGTCGTATCCCCAACCATCCACAAACTGATAATAATCGTCACCAGCAAGCCCAGTCAGGATATCCGTTCCCTGTCGTCCATTAATTGCATTACTGTTGGCATCACCTGTCAGACTGTCATCACTATAACCGCCAGTGATGTTTTCGATGTTGGTCACAGTTGCGCCTACACCCGTCGCCAGGAACAGCGATAAATCTACAGTTACACTGGTGGTATAAGCGGTGTAGTTCAACAGGTCAGCCGTTCCGGCGTATCCGTCGATCGTGGCTGCGGTCACCTGATCATTACGCGCGAGGATGGCGCCATCCATAAAGTTGAAGCTGTCGCTTTCCATTCCACCTATCAGGTGTTCAATGGTGTTACCGAGAGATATTGCTGTGTTTGCACCACCTGTTAAAGGATTCGCGGCATCAGTATTAGCCGTTACTACGTCCTGACTGATGAGAACCTGTTCCAATTCAGGGTTGGTCGAATTCGGACTGCCTATCACCACTCGCACACGGTAGGTTACATTGCTGAAATCAAGTGTATCCTGTCCACCACCGGTATCGGTGATATTATCCACCTGTCCCCAATTGTTCTGGAAGATCCAGGTGTCATCATTCTGTCCACCATCCATGGTCAAGTTGACAGAACTCGCCGAGCCATTTGAATATAACTGGAACAAGTCATTATCTGCCCCACCGTACAGGATCATCGTGCCGGATGAGGTTGGTGCCAGGTACATATGGAAGGTGTCAACTCCACCGTTTCCATCAATGGTTACATTGTTTATCGTGTTGTAGAGATAGAAGTTGTCATCACCATCATCACCAAAGATGCTTGTTTGAGACCCGGCAAGATCGCTGGAACGGTAAAGATTGACAACATCCGCGCCTGCTCCGGTATGGACAGTGGTTGTAACCGTATCAGCTACGGTATACAGGTTAATAGTGTCCGGTCCACCATAGGTGTTGATGTACATTCCCGAAGGAGCGATGAATGTGCCTTGCGTGGTGATCACTGCGCCATGGTTGACAGAGTTGACCGGTGCAGCATTCAGGGTTTCATTAAGGGTGCCATCTTCCCAGTCGCCGCGGATTTCAATATAAGTTGCTGCATTTAATACAGTCGTCGGATTCACGGTTATCCCGTCACCCGCAACGAGCAGAATGAAGGAACCGGTTGACCTCAAAGTGATATTCTCATCGAATGTGATCGTATCACTGTCGCTGTCATCCATTGACCAGAGAACAATTTCGTTCGCAGCAGTAATGTTATTCGCCACAAAAATTGGGCTGTGGGCTGTGATATGAGTAGATCCACCCGCGTTCACACTGTTTGGGGCTCCGGGTGTAATTCCACCCGCAGTTAGATCACCCGTATTGATTATGAATATATTACCTGTTGTCGCGGTTCCTTCCAGGTAACCAACCATGGAAGTAAGATACCGGGTGGATGTGCCAATATGATTGGCTGCAAATAATTTAGTTCTTCCGCCGATAACGTTGTGGCCATCTGTACGACCGTTCCAGATACTGCCGGTAGGAGCGGTGATATAGGCAGTCATATCGGCACCCGTCTGAACTGTATTGAGTGTCAGATCGCCATTCGTTTCAATGATGTACGCGTTCAACAAATTGCCGCTGGTGGAGGTAAGCATACCTGCACCGGAGTAGGCAGAGTCAATATCCAACGCGTTAGCCGATGTTCCAATACCACCCAGGGTCGCGGTAAGCGTGATGCTGTTCGCGATAATATCAGCACGCGGCCAGCTCTCACTCACACTATTGGTCGCGTCTGCTGAACCCGCATCGTAGGGGTTCTCCACATCTATCGCGTCCAGGATGGAGTTAACCGCCATCACATCTACATTCCCCTCATACGAAAGGATCACGCGAATACCCATATCTCCGTCAGGGTCAGACATGCGGATATTGTTCAGGGCAAATGCAGATAAATTGCCATTAGTCGGTTGATCAGCAGAGAAAGCTGTGTGGACTTCCAGGTAGTCGTCTGCCTCGCCGATGCCGTCACCTGCTGTCAGGAACACGAACCTGGCAAGGATCTTGGTGAAATCAGTGTTCAAGCCATCAACGATTGATCCATCCGCCTTGAGATAAATATTGCCGGTGCGTGAATAAATCGATTCAATTGGCAAGTTGCCAGCTGATCCGCCTGGCAGATAGGAGTACGATGAGTTTTGTACACATGCGGACGTAGATGCTGGTGTGCACTCATATATGTAAATGTTTCCATTTGCGCGGGCAGTAATCGTGCTATTGTCACCTGTCAGGTCGGTGAAGATTGGCGCCAGATCTGTGCCGATCGTTCCATTGCCGGCTTCGAGAATCACGGTTCCACCTGCTGTGACATTGGTAACTGCATCCCCAACATTGTAAATACTATTACGGCTCTTGATGCGAACATCGCCCGATGAAATCACCTGGTCAATATTGAGGTTGTAGCTGGTAGCATTTCCGGATCCAATAAAGACGTTTGTGCTGTCTGTAGGTTCGCTGCCTTCCGGAGTCGTCACGTCTGTTGTGATGCTTATTTTACCGGTAGAGTCAATGTTGATATCATCGCGCTGCAGGATTTCGATGAATTTTACTTTGTCAGCGTTTTGTTCCACATCGAGAATTACCGGAGCAATTCGTATCGCCTGGTTGAATTCGCGGTTCAGTGTTACACCATCGAGATATAAGGTGCCTCCGCTAACGCCAGATACCAGATAATACTCGCCATCATCAGTCTGATTTGTGGTAGAGCCGGAAATCTTGATGTAAGCCCCGGCGACATATCCATCTGACGCTGCCCAGGTACCGCTGGTGCGGCTGATGGCTGTCCCGTTAAAGTTGACCACAACATTCACGGGGAGACTTGCCAGGAAATTAATATCCTTCCGTTCAGCGCTTGAGAGCATCACTTTCTCATCGGTTGTAAATTGAACCGGTTTTGTGGTGACATCAATCACAGTTGATTCGCTGTTACTGGAACCAACCCCATTAGATACAACGATGGTTATATTTCCAGCAACGATGTTAGGTTCTTCGATGTTTACCTGGGTGCTGGATACATTCTTCAGCAATCCCGCGCTGATCAGGTTCAATAAATCAGATTCGCTCCAGATCTTTACTCCGCCCCGCAATTGTGATTCTTCATCAGGGGTCAGGTTGTAAACGTAACCTGGATTATATGAACCCGTTAAACCGCTATATGTGGTTGCCAGGTTTTCGTATTGATCCTGTCTTGAATTCAGCAGGGTTGCTATCGCGTTATTTACATAAGCATCCAGTGCAGAACCGGAAAGACCTTCATCAATACCCAGCTGGGTATAGTAATCCTGGTAATATGTATTTTCTTCACTCGTCAGGGTGACATTCCCATTCACGTCCAGCGTGTTGTGATAGCGCCAATAAGTCTGGTATTCCATAGTCTTGGTTGATTCCAGGGAGAGGATCAACTGTTCGATCCAGGCGCTAGCCCCTGTGGATTCTGTCAGGTGCAAGGCAGTCCATACCCCATCCTTTAATTCATCATAAGTCCGTTCGTCCCGTACCGCGTATTTATTCGCATCAATCAGGCTACCATTAATTACGCGGATCCATGCATCTCCTGAGGTAATCAGTTTCTCGAGCAACAGGTTTCCATCTTTTTCAGCGATGAATACATCATCACCCGCGGTGATGCTCACCTTGGTATTGTTCGAGGCGGTTACACCCACTGGAATAAAGCTCGAGTCGAGCATCAGCGGATTGAGTGTGCTACTGCCAACACCATCACCCGCGATAATGGTGATACTCCCACCTAAGACCAGACCCTCATACCAGAGAGTTCCCAAATCCTGTCTGGCAACCAGGATTGCTTCAGGTGAAACAAGTTTTACCTGCTTCCCACTGGAGGCGCTTATCGAGTTGACATACATATTTCCAGATATCTGGGAGATGTAAATGGCGCCTTTTTCGGAATTTGCTGAAATACCAGGGTAGTACCTGACTGGAGCCCAATTGCTGGTATTGCTGTAATCGGTTGTCTCAAGATCAATACTCTGCGGGCTGCCAATAAAGGTGTAGTATAAATCGTCAACTCTGATTACATCCTGCTCGGTCGCAAACACTTTCACCCATTTGGTGGTATCGGTGTAAGTAGCGGTTGAGAGGTTGATGGTTGCAGGTTGTCCGACATATTTATAAACATGATTGCCAACCAGAACTGTATCGTTGGTGGTCAGTTTTATCGAACTGGCAGTTGACTCATAGCGATAATCAGGGGTATTGAGCCGCTGGGTTCCTTCGGATGAAGCCCACATATACTCAATTTCTGTTGTCTGTACTGATAACGGATTGGCTTCAGTTCCAATCCCATATGTCGCAGAAATGTTGATGTGCCGCGCAACCAGGGTTGAACCTTCTGCCTGAGTCAAAACCTTGCCATTGCTGGTGATGGTTGTTGTCCCATCAGGGTTGTTGATGGAGCCCAAGATGTAAACATCACCTGTGCCCGTTGAAGTGATATTTACTGTCCCTTCAGGTGCGCCGATAAATGTAATGTTGACATTTCGAGATGCAGTAATGGTATGGGTGTGACTAATCTGTTGTCCCTGGATCTGTTGGTAATCAGCAACATATACATGGCTGCCGTACCACGTCCAGTAGTCATCATGATAAGTGCAGACTACGCCTGTATCACTGGTTATCACAACATCCCTTCGATATGTATAATCATCGGTAACGGATGGTGCGTAGTAGTAGTATGGACCAGACCCGGCATAGTATGGAAGTCCTTGTACCTCGATCGAATCCCAGGAAATGTTCTCGTCCTGGAAAACGTCTGGTACAAAACCCAACCACGAGCCGCTCTTAATGTGTTTCTTTTTGATTACATTTTGTTCCACAACGGTTGTCCAGCCATAGCGCCAACCGTCTGCAGGAGTATAGATGGATGAATAACCAGCCACAAGTGTTGCCACTTCACTGGAATTCGCTCCGCCATTGGTGGTAATCACCATCCCGCTTTCGGTCCATTGATAAATGGTGGTATACGGACCGGTTCCGGTTACAGCTTTTTGTCCACTGTCAATTGCCGGGCTGCCGTTATTCTTGTCAATGATGATCAAAGTTCCATAACCATGTTGTGAAACATCGATGCGTTTCAAAGCCAGGTTGATGTTCGTGTTATTTGTTATGTTGACTGTGGGATAACCACCCAGAAGTTTTACCTCGCCATATCCGGTATTAAGGATACGACCAATGAGTTCGATGTAGCCACCGCTGGTTTTTAATTCATCCACTTCAAACTGCTGGGTACCAGTGTTGTAATAGACTCCAAAACCCGTATTGTTTTTGGAAGTGTTGGGGAGGAAAATCCTTCCGCTCTTGCCTCGGGCTATCAGATAAGATGCTTCATAAACAGCAGATGCTCCCAGAACCAGTGAGTACTGGTCTTGCCCGCTCTGGATGATGCCGTTGATGTTTAGATATTCAGCGTCAATGTGGATCCGATCCCCAGCCAGGCTGTATGGTGATTTTGGAGCAATATTGATTGCGGTATAGTAAGAATTTTTGTAAACAAGCCCATCAAAAGTCCAATAGTAGGCAGGAGCTACGCCCGCGCCCCACGAGCTATTGCCGTAGATGCCGGAAGTAGCGGGCGCGAGGATGCTGGCAGGTTCTCCACCAACCGCGTAGGTGGATAAGCCATCAATGAATACATCGCCACCCGCGACGATGGAAATGTTCTTCGCGCGAATGGTGCTTAACACCCGGATGCTGCCATCACCGATAGGATTCGTTTCGAGAACGACATTCCCACCATAGTTATAAATGCCGGCACCGCCATCAGCGATGGATAGGACTTTTATATCCGGCCAGTGATATGTATTGCCATCATTGACGTCGTTGATGTTCAGTGTGTTCGTGATCGTGATGGTTGGGACATTCTGTGATGGCACCGGAAGGTTGGAGAAATTCGCTACACCTGCGGTAACCTGGCTGTCAACACCGTCATAGTTGTTCGTATTATCATCATCAGCGCTATCCTGATTCATTTCATTGATCATGGTATTGGTCGTGACTAATTCACCGATGTAATACACACCGCCGTTGATATCGGGAATGGTAATACCCATGATCTGCAGGAAAGCGGGTGTATTATTCGTAATCGTGACATTGGCATCGCTTGGAGCGATGAAGGTTCCACTGCCTTGCAGTTGATCAGAGCGAACATCGATAAGTCCTGCCTGCGCCCAAACAGGGTGAACTGTAACAGTAAGAACCATGACTGAGGGGAAGATCAAATCTGTTCCACCGCTCGGGTTGGTGACATACTGAGCCAAACCATCAGCCAATAATTCAGCCTTGATTCGGGCAATTTCACCTTCATAGAATGATTTAAGTGTGCTGTTATAAGGACCATACAAAGCCAGCAGGGCTTCCGCCGCGCGCAGCGAATCGACCAGGTTACTGGAAAGTGCTTGAATGGTCGTGTGGAAGCTGATCCCGCCGGATGCAGTTGCGATGACTGAGTCATTTGTCCAACCGGTAATGGTTAGAGTCTGCGAACGATTGATTCCAGTTTCGACTGTTCCGTTTACGGTCACTGTTCCATGCGCTTCAGACAATGAATGACCGTTGTATTGCTCTTCACCGCCGCCACCCAATAATCCATTGATGGCATCCTGAGCACCACTTACCCAGCTTACCGCTTTTGCCTGACCAAGCAGATCTACTACTCCCAGTCTTTCAGCGTATAAGTTGATCTGTCGTCCACTCTTCAAGTGGGCGCCAGCCTGGATGGTAACCTTGTTCTCTTGAACGATATAGGCTTCTGCGTCCACATCATCAATCGGAATAGCTGAACCTGCAAAACCATCCCAGATCGCCTTTACTGTGTATGCGTCTGCAGAATTTACAATTTCTGTGTCAGAGTTTCTTCCGGCTGTCAGACTCATATCACCAAATGAAGTCAATTGGGCATCATTACTTACAATCACTTCATTCCATGGATATATTTGAACCTTTGCATTGCCCAGGGTAACCGTTCCAGCGCCGTATGTCTGCACCGCAACATTGGAAGTCAGGTTACCTTTTCCACGAGCAGAAAGAACCATCGCACCAGCAGATTTCAAGATGACATTGCGACCAATTGTTACGATTGCTTTATCGGTTAGGACATTTATGGTGGAATACGCACCGGCACCTGTTAATGCGCCTCCGGTCCAGAAGGCAATATGGTCATTTGCATTAACTATATTCAATGCGTTGATATTAAAGATATCTTCATTTGAGACAAAACCAACCGCTTCCAGGTTCGCGTATCGTCCAATGCTGGCATTGGTATTTAATGTAATACCCATATATGAGCGAGAGCCAGCCGCACTGACTACACCGCCTGTACCACCCGTGGAGTTATTTACAATATCTGTCCGGTTGGTCGCTGCGATATCAATCCGTCTTGCCAGAATAGTCACCCCATTGCCAGAGGTGGCATCTTGAGTACCCACGAGTGCGTTGACCGTAGAGTTGATGGAATGGTCTGCTTCGGATCCTGCTCCAGAGAGTACTCCGCCAGACCCAGCCAGCGTCTTGGTGTCTGCTGCCGCGGTATGCTCAGCAAATAATCCAAAATTACCTTCACCCGCATTTGTCAGGATGATATCTGTGTTATTGCCGATGGATGCTGTTACGGTACTGGTATTAAATGTCTTCGAGGAAGCCGCGGCAACACTGACAACACCACCGGAACCGGCCGTTGTCTGCGCGAGATTGTTATCATTTCCCGCTGCTTTAATGCTCAATCCACCCGCGTTGATATTTGCAGATGTACCGAGAGTAGCAGAAGTGTTTGTGTAAGCGTGAGATCGTGCAACTGAAGCACCAACAGCCAGACCACCGCCAATGGTGACGTTGGTTGCGATGGATTGTTGTTTGGTCTGGTTGCTGGCTAGAACTTCTACAACCCCAATGGTTTTGATAGTAGTTGAATCTCCGATCCAGCTTTGTACTGTACCATTGTTGCGTGCATAAGCCACACTGGCATTTACTCCTACCAGACCTCCGCCGCCAGATGCAACTGCCTTGGAGTAGACGGAGTTCCCGTCATTATGGGGAGACTGCATCGCGACGACTGTGATATTTCCACTGGTATCCTCTTCCTCAGAATCAGGATCAGGAATTATCTTCAAAACAACAGAGGCGCTCGCTGCGGATTCATTCGATAATTGCGTGGAGGGCGCGAGGTAAATGGTAGTTCCATCTGCAGAGAATGATTGGATTGTAAAGGTCGTGTTGTTATAAGAGGTTCCGCTAAAGGTGATCTGATCTCCTGCGTTGAAACCATCCAATAACCATGAACCAGTTGACCTGTGAATCGTGCTGAGAACATCAGCTGTCTGGTACACCTGGTAATCGGTAGAATTCTGATTGGGTCCTGTGGTTCCAGTAAATGGCGAGGTGGTTTCACTGACCGTCACAAGGATGAGTGTCTTGGGATCGTCCGGGTCAATTTCTCTGATGCCGAATACTTTTGTCGGTCTGGTGCACCCTATTGTGCTGCAGGGCATATTGATTCTGATGGTACCCGATGAAGTGAATCCGTAGTAAGCCCAGGTCTGCCAGGTTTCACCTGAGGTAATAGACAGGGTGTCATAAATGATTACGGGGTCGCTTTCCTCATCGGGGGCAGGTGTAAATGAACCGGGTGTGAATGAAATTGTCAAACCACTGGGTAGAGTGGCAACGGTCACTATTTGCCCATTATTATTTGTAAAGGTAATAACCGGTGTACCGGTAAGATGCGTTCCGCCATCGATCTGTACCTGGTTGCCAATCCATGCTTTTACATCCGGTGAAGATACAGCAACGCTAACAGATGCGGCAACAGAAACATACAACGATACTGATACCCCAAATGTTTCTGCACTGGCGTACGGATTGAAGCGCGCGCCAACTTTCATTTCTCCGAAGTTGTGGATCCGGGTTGATGTGCCTTCAATATAGGTATGTACTGTTGGAGTGTGTGTGGAAACCGCGATATTCAGCACCCCGCCATATATGGAAATACTACCAGCAGTCACCTGTGCATTTGTGACCTCAGTGACATGGTTGTCCATCTCCAGGTCACCCGTATTAATAATGGCGTTGGTAATGTAAGTCTTATACGATCCGGTCGAATTAGCCACAGATAAGTTAACATTCGCCGCGATCGCACCGGCTGTAGCGCCATATGCCTGAGCAACGGTTTTGTTGTAAACCTGGGAAATCATGGATAGAGAGTCAACTGAGAAGATATTTGTGCCTTCAGAGATATAGGTTTCAACGATCGGGCTGGTATTTGCAGATGCGACGCCACCCTGAACAGCAATTAAACCCGCTGAACCTGAATAAGCAACAGCCGAAGCTCCCTGATCAATAATGTTGGTTCCGGCATCATCATAGTTATAGACTGTCAGAAGTTTTATGGTTGGAGCGGTGAGAAAAACTTTTTCTCCAGTAACGTTGGTGCTCTGGATATATGCTTTTACCACCGGATTCAATACGGTTACGGCAACATTTATACCGCCAGCTACTGCACCCAGATTTGCTCCAGCTGAGTGGGCATCCGCCTTGGCTCTGCTGATCGCTTCCACATATATACTCTCTGTGGTCTTGATATCGGCTCCCTTGCCGATAAAGGCAAGTGTAGTCGGAGAGGTGACATTGACAGAAATGGCAGCACCTAAACCAATTACGCCACCTGCCAGATTGATGGTTAACACGGTTGACTTCTTGATGTCACTGACTGCTTGAACCTTGACGCTCTTTACCGATTTTCCAGATGCTTTACCAATCTTGACCAACCCAAGGTAAGCGAGGGTTGTACCATTGACTGAAGAAACAGCAATAGATGCGCCCGCTGCAGTGCCAGAGATCGCAACATTGATCCCGCTGGCATCAGCAAATATGCTGCGCTCTGCAGAAGCTTGAACCAATACATCATCCGCGGCTTCAAGGAAAACTGCATCACCCGGGGTGGTGACCAATTCGCCGATGCTGGCTCGCTGCATACCCTTATCCACGAATACAACAACCTGACCACCCAGGCTCATACCAGCGGAGAAGTTCCCTGCCACAGCGTGCGCCTGCATATCAGTGATCAGTTTCGCTTTTACATTAATATCATCGCCGGCATTCAATACGGCCTGGCGCATAATATATGCTTCCACGTTGCTGCCGACAACATTGATGGAGACTGCAGCACCCACCGCAGCACCTCCGCCGGTGACGGTTCCCGCTACACCCACAAAATGGATCCGTTCGAGGGCGATCACATTTATATCGCCAGTTTCAGAGGTAACCACACTGCCAGTTCCAATATAAGCAATTGTCCCTGACCGGCTGGCGTCACCCTGCAACGCCAGGGCATTTTGCCAGGTGGTATTGATATCTTCATTATTCAGATACGCCTGCATATCACTGGCTGCATACCCGGCGCTATTATCACCGTATCCACCCAGGTAGGATGAAATGGAATTCATACTTCCTGTAGCACCTTCCAGGGTACCGTTCAGGTCTTCATGTCCATCTTCCTGGTTCTGAGATAGCGGATCTTCGGTGATGGTTTGATGATAGCGGCTATCGGTCCCGGTCTTGGGTGTGCCATCTTCGTTTCGATCAGTTTCATCATATTCAACGGTATAGGTTGTTGTAAATTCCGAACCAACAACATTTACCAATATGGTCAACCCGAACCCGCCACCGCCAATTCCAATGGCTGCTGTCACAACCGTAATATCCTTGTTATTCAGGGCAGAAAGGGTTACATCCCTTCTTGCGGTGACAAGCGCCGCGTTGCCAATGTATGCTTTCGCATTGTTGCGAATGACATTCGTTTCAATCGCACCGCCAACGCCAACAATTCCTCCACCAATTGAGCCTGCAAAATTGAAGATCTTGGAGTAATTGTGAGAATTGACTATTACATCCTGGTAATCATTTACACCAGTACGATCCTGGTTGATTCTAGCTGCGCCACCGATCCATGCGTATGTATCAGAAAGGAATACGTCCACCATTACTGATCCCGCAACACCGGTATAAAGTCCAAAAGCGCCAGATCCTGCTACTGTGGTCATCACATCACGGGAATATGCCTGAACAACCACACCTGCAATTTCATCCAAGACGCTCAATGATCCATCCGAATTCATCTCTTTAGCGTGGACGACGGAGGATAAGCGGCTGCCATTGCCCTTGCCGTTCACTACCGCGTATGGCGCAATAAAAGCGCTGGTATTCTTTACCTCAACAAGAACACCGATACTGGCACCCACGCCGACCGCACCAAAACCCAATCCCAGGCTGCCAACAACCAGAACCACATCCAAGGTATCAGTGGCATTTACGAATACATTTCCGTTTGCATAAACGGTGGTAACGGTAGTGTCGCCGTCATCCTGTCCGATATATGCCTTTGTCTCGTTGGTGATGGTAATGACAGATACAGAACCTGCTACTGCCACCATGCCCGATCCTGTTGCGCCAACGGATACTGAGACTATCAATCCGCTGGAACGGGCGCTGACCACCACATCCTGGTACGCATATACATTGGCGCCGTCAGCAATATATGCCCGGACTTTATTGACAACTACTGTTACATCGGCATCGGGTGTCACAGATACTGTACCTGCGCCGTTGGCGACAGCAGCTATTCCAATATGGTAAAAGTCATTACCAGACAAAACATAGACACTCTCACCTGATGCCGCTATCGATGCTGCCTGCACTTCCTTATTGATGTAGGCACCTTCCCCGATATGAGCATCTACTGTGGCTTTCATCACATTGACAAGACCGCTGATATTGACCGCAACTGTTCCAGCCCCGCCGCCGCTAAGCGCGACTGTAATGGAGAGATCCTGGTTTAGCGCAGATACCACCACACCTTTTACCAGTGTTGTCGCAGGAGCTCCATCCCGTTTCTGAGAAAGGCTGTTCGGGTTGTAATCTTCATCTTCATCGCTGTCGGGATCCAGATCAATTTGCGGACCGGGGGTCTGAATTTCCGGATTCACATCATCAATCTGCCCGTTCCACAAAGTATGAGCGGAACCGGTAGCACCGGTCGAGCTGATTTCTACTTCTTCACCATTAGATGCATCCACCCAATCCAATGCCAGTTTGAGGGTGGTTGGATTTGATTCATCGGCAATTACATAATATGTTCTGCCTTCTACCAGTCCGCTAACAGGGGTTCCACCTGCTGCGCTGTAAACCAGCGTCTGACCAGTCTTGAACCCGTGTTCATATCCCAGATCGATCACATTCCCTGCTAGGATATCGGTTGAGGGGTTAAATGTCGGTCGTTCTATTACTACTACATTAGATTTTGTCACTTCGTGGATAATATCTGTGCCCAGACCGGATTGCAGTGTGATTGCATTTCCAGCCAGCGCGTCTGCCCTGGTGGCAGCCAGTTTGATACTGTTTTCATCTACACGAATGGCATAGTAAGTACCACCATTTACCAATGGCGTACCATCGGTTTGTTTGATGCTATCAGTATCTTTATTGGTGCTGTTATTGTAAATAACCAGATCGCCGGTCTGTAAACCGTGCGAGTAGGAGAAGTTTAGGGTGTCATTCCCACTGATATTGATAACAATATTCTGCGGGTCATCGATCCAGGTTTCTGTAAAGCTTCCGCTGAAGGCTACTACACCATCTCCATTACCTTCCGCATCCACGTGCGCATTGCTATCGATGTATGCCAGGATATTCTTCACAACAACAGATACATCGAAAGATCCACCCACCCCCACTGTACCTGCACCAGATATGCTGCCTGCAACCAGGATGATATCTGTTTTATCATTTGAATTTACCAGCACTGAACCCACAGCGTACAAATCTGCCGTGGATGCAACATACGCAACAACATTCAGAACAAGCGTATAAACACCGACCGAACCGGCAATGCCAACAGTACCAGCTGCGCCAAGAGATGCAGCAACAGAAATAATCTGCTCACTGCTGATTGCCTGAACCAGAATATCACCAACTGCATTGACCTTGCCAGCGATGAAGGCTTCAACTGTTTTTGTAATTACCCCCACATCAATGCCGGCACCAACACCCACAGTACCTGCACCAGCAAGAGCCCCGGCAACACCCCAGAGGACTGTACTACCACCTGCAAAGACGTTTACACTTTGGTGTGGCCCCGACGAGTCATCCTCCGCATCGGAGTTGTCTTCATTGACCGATGAGTTATTATCGATGTGTGCTCTGACGGTATCGCCAACCGTGGTTACGGATACAGATCCGGCAACGGCAGTATTTCCTGCTCCAACACCACCCACAGCAAAACTGCGGAAGCTGTGATCAGACACGGCTGTGACCCAGACACCGCGCATATTTGCCTGCTGCCAGGCACCTGCAGATGATGTGCTTCCGGTGTAAACCTGCCGGGTACCTTTCTTGCCGCGACCTTTTACATAAGAGTATTCACCAATGTATGCTTCAACCAGATTGCTGGTTACCAGGGTTGTAAGGGATGCACCCACCGCAACCGTCCCCGCCCCTCCAACTACACCGGCAATCATGATCGCCGATAAATTGTCTTTCGCGTTTACACCAACATTACCCTGCGCGATGATCTGTGCCTTATTGGCAGCAGAAAGTCCGGTTGTGTACGCTCTGGTATTATTACCCAAGTGTCCGATTGAGACTGAGCCACCCACTGCTACTTTTCCGGCTCCCTGAGCACCCGCGGCGATCGCGATCATCTCACCTGAGTTGATGGCATTCAATAAAATGTCGCCGTTGAGAGATTCAATATCCGCATATTGAATATAAGATTGCGTTGTAGCACCTGACCAATTAAAGGAAATGGATGCGCCAACTGCAACCTTGCCCGCGCCAGCCACATTACCTGTAAATGAATGAATATTCGATTCATTGTCGGCAACAATACTTACATCGCCGGCAGACTTGAGCAATGTTCCCGAACCAGCAACATATGCTTCGGTGGTGGTAAGGATCAAATTAACTGAAACGCCACCCGCAACAGCCACTTTCTGGGATCCAGCGCCACCAGCAGATACTGCATCAATCTGGGAATTATTCTTTGCAGAAACCGAAATTCCCGCAATGTCTGTGGTTCCTGTGGTTGTATTTCCAGCGTTGAGGGTTGAGTCGATGACTGCAGACCGGATATCTGGATCGATGTAGTTGAATGAGATAGCGATACCGACACCAGCTGATTCACCCCCACCGACTGCACCAGCGAAGTTATAAATATTTGAAGAACTATCTGCTTTTACTTCAACGGAGCCATTTGTCTCAGTTAATGCCGTGTTGACATTATTGACAATGGCTTCAAGTGTCGAGAGGATCAGGTTGACTGCAACCGTACCGCCAACTCCGACCTTGCCTTTGGATGCTCCGAGTGCACCCGCACCGGTGATGATACGGTTCGAAGCGTCAGCAAGAACTTTTAATGCACCAGCATGAGAGAAAGCGGATGATGCCAACATTGCTCGAGTTTCGCTGAGGATCAAGCTAACACCAAACGCAGCACCGACTCCGGCTTTTCCACCATACGCCAGAGCACCGGCTATTGTGGTCGCGTTGGCAGTGTCATTGGATAGTATATTCATTCCGCCAGCCAGATTACTCCCGCCGGTTAATGTCTCAACGATGGCTTCGGTGATATTGCGGATGATGCTAACGGCCACAGAACCGGCAATGGCAATTCCTTTTTCTTTCGGGGCTCCAGCTCCACCTGCTGCTAAAGCAAATATATCGCCTGTCCGCGTAGCTTGAACATTCACACCAGTTTCAGTTGAGGAGGTACCTGTTTGTGTGATTTTGGCATTCTGGATGATCGCACGAGTAATACCATCCAACCAGTTGAAAGAAACAGATCCCGCTATACCCCAGGAAGAAGATGATCCGTTTGTATTGATGGCAGCAGAACCAGAAGCTGCCCTGATGGTTGAGGTGTTGTCTGCGATAACATCTATGGTCCTGGCAACGAGTAGACCCGCATCGCGTATGACCGCCTGAACTTTATCCACACCAACATTGACGGAAATATCACCCGCCACAGCGAATGAATTCTTGGCACCTTTTTGGGTGTCCTTTGTTGAAGAACCACCTTCAGTGGGGAAATTTTGCCCGGCAAGTTTTAATTTCACCAG
This sequence comes from uncultured Leptolinea sp., assembly GCA_964600595.1. Classification (GTDB taxonomy): domain Bacteria; phylum Chloroflexota; class Anaerolineae; order Anaerolineales; family Anaerolineaceae; genus DAIOEK01. The sequence goes on along the minus strand of CAZRKL010000004.1, from coordinate 22,739 downwards.
CAATGTTTCCTGCCAGTGCTTCCTTGGCATCCCTGAGCCTTTTGTTTGAGAAGGTTCAGTGCTGGAAGGAGTTTTCTCATCCCGTGTCGCCGCCGCCGCCAGGGAGAAAGCCCAATTGTGTCCAGCGGCTGTTGCATTGATGTCTAGATCGCCAACCAGGTCTAGCATGGGTGTGGCAGTGCTTCCAGAAGCAGCCTGTACTGCAAAACTGCCAGGCAGAGTGGAGTTCAAAGCATCTGCCAGTTGGGCGGAAGTGGCATCGAATGGTAGCAGCCAGGTTGGCGTACTGTCTACATTAATAAGGAAGGCACCGCGGTGAGAGCTGTGATTAATTGTCGTAGTCGAACCACTGGTTTCAACGGTTGGAGTTCCTTCGAATCCAGATAATGCGTCAAAGAAAATGGCATCCACATCCATGTATTCACTGAAGGTAATATCAAATTCTCCAGCTGATCCGGTTACAGTAACGTAAGCGGTTCCAGCTTCATTGAGGTTTTTGATCGATTGTAAAGAATTCAGCGCGGTCTGAATTTCAAGTGCTGTTGCATTCCATCTCAATGGCAGGGAACGATCATTGATAAAGTAAAGTTCAAATGCGCCCTGGTTTGCATCACTTAAAGAAAGATGCTGTTTCTCATGTGTATTGATAGCACCTTCATCAAAGACAGCTGAAACAACTTCCGCCTCAAAGGTGGCGATAATTTCTGACACATCCCCTGTATTATTAAAGGTTATCTGCCAGGTGTCTATACCGGGTTTGGTTACGGTTACACCGCCAGATATTATCAGATCCAAAGCTGCATCCAAAACAGAGGCACTGGCGTCAGATGCAATAGGACCCGTTGTACTTCCGTTGTAGGTGAAGTATAGGTCGTTCCCAGTAGAGTCATTTTGAATGGACTGGATTTCCCGGGTGGTTGAGCTTCCATTGGTGGAATTTGTGGTTAATCTTCCGGTAAATGGTGTAGATCCGCCAGTATAGGCTTCACCGAAAATGTAGTCACGTTTGCCATCTAGATTAAAAGTAACTTCCCAGGCAGCTCCATCACCACCGGTAACAGTCACCCCACCTGCCGCCTGGATTGTGCTCAGTGCGTTAAGGGCAGCTTCGATCTGTGCTGCAGTGGCATTGTAATTCAGTGGAGCAGAGGTCACTTCATTATAAGTAAGTGTAAATTGTCCCTGGGCAGCATTGGTTTCTATATATTGAACTTCCTTTGTGTTGACCGCGCCATGCTCAACTGTGGTCATTATTCCTGATCCGTTGAAAACCGGAATAACAACGACAGATAAGGTGGGTTGGGCACCAGAACCGGTGTAATCGATTTGCCATGGTCCAGCCGCGCCACCTTCAAAATTCCCCAGTATGGCATTTACATTGCGGATGAGGGTATTTACTGCGATGGATACACCCACACCAGCGCTTCCTCCAACCGCGATAGATCCAACTACATTAATATTCAGGGTTTCATCTTTTGCAGAAATGGAAACATTCCCACCTGTCACCCTGGTCGAAACGCCAATCCTCGCGAGTGTATTGCTGAATATTCCTACATAAGAAATGGCTCCAGCGATACCGAAACCATCTTTTGCCTGAGATCCTGCCTGGGCTAAGGAGAATACAACAAAATCAGTGAGTGCATCAACGGTTAGTTTTCCGGTGTCACCCACATGGATTAACACATTGTTACCGATTTCAGCAATCGCATCGCTAATGAAGATGGGAATTTGAACACTTCCACCTGCGCCATTCTTTCCGCCATTTGCACCAAAGGGAGAGAATACACTGGAGGGTAGATCTTTGAAGAATTGTTTTACCTTCTCAAGTTTTTTGTTACGATCCATCGAAGGCTGTAAGGCGACTGAGAAGTTCCCCGCGACAAGGATGTAACGTCCGTAAATGCTGCTTTTGACAGTTACATTTTGGGTATTGTTTTGATAATTATTATGTTCAGGTGAACCGTCATCAGTAGTTTGATTAATCTGAGCGTTGTTTTCGATGCGAGCAACGACATCGCTCATTTGTAAGATGAAGCTGATTGCTCCAGCAACTGTGGTTTTTGTCGAACCCTCTTCTCCACCGGTTGCGCTGCTGCGGACCCAGGTATTGAAGAGATGAGATGAGAAGCAGAAATCACTGGAGAGTGAATCGGTGTAGAGCGTACCCAGCAGTGAGCCGATTGAACTTTGAATGACATTTGATATAAATGTCTTTACCCTGAATGGGTAGACCAGCTCGGAGTTGACAAGAATATCACCCATCGCGTCCAGTTTGGCGCCAGTACCAATAATCGCGTGAACTTTGTTTATGAGTACGAGTACACTCAGCGCACCGCCAATGGCAGCCGTGCCGCCGCCCGAATCCTCGCTGACAGCCACATCACCTTCCACGCCACTCTGCCAGGTGTCTTCCTGGAATGCCTCAACTACGATATCTCGCATGGATCGTAATACAGCGTTTGAACCAACTTCTGCCCGTACGGATGACAGGCTGACAATTACTCCTACTGAACCTGCAATATTAATTTTAGATGGGTCAGATGCTTTGTCTGTCTGGTCTTTGGCAGTTTCATCATCCACTTTTCCAGAGATTTTTGAATATGCCCACTTCAGGAAAGTCCAGATCCCCTTCGGCACAGAAAGAACAGCTTTCTTTACCCCGGCAGAGATTGTGTTTGTTAATACATCAGTTGCGGTACGAGAAAGTCCCGTCCCAACTCCTACATAATTTTCTTCTGCTGATATCAGGGTGGCTTTTACACCAATCCCATTAACCAGTCCGGTATCCAGGTTATGACCACTCCCAGTTGCTGAACCTTTGGAAATCGTAATTCCATTAGCCAATTCCATTGCCTGGTCGTAACTGGCAGCCAATCTGAATTGGTTGTCACTGACCTTTACAACATAATAGAAAGTGCTGTCATGCAGACCATATATGGGCGCATCCGCAGCAGCAGTGGTTACTGTCTTGACAAAACTCTGCACGGGCGTATAAATCATTTCACCGTTGTCTTCATTTACGCTGTCTTTTACTATGGAAGTAAACGTAACATCATTCCCATTCACATCTTCAAAAGAGACATACGCACAGTCAGTATCTTCAGCTACACAATCATTGATTCGATTAATAGATTTGACGACCAGGGTCTGGCCGGCAGTTAATTCACTGGTTACGCCATCGATTAGGACAGTGATTACAGTGTGATCACTCGGTGAGTAAACCACCGTATCATCTGCTGCCAATCCATCTACAAATTCGAGCTTAAGCTGGGAAAGTGATGATGTAGAAGGTGCTGAAATAAATCCATAAGACTTGGAATATGTACGATTGAAATCGCCATTCTCCACGGTGTAGAACACCATATCGCCTGTATCAAATCCATGATTGACGACAGTGATAATATCTGAATCACTATTTACACCGCTAATTACATTAAAGGTGATTGCCGCAGAGCCATCCAGATACATGAAACCCTGTTCACCGGTGACGGGTATGGATGTGATATCCACCGGGTTCCCGGTCAGCACATCGATGAGTGAGAAGGAATTTTCGTCAATGTAGACAATCTGATATTCAGCGGAATCAGCCATCCCGCCAACCACTGTTTCTTCCATACTTGCATAATAAATCGATTGCCCGTTCGTAAATCCATGAGCAGTCAGTGTAATAATGTCGGTATCGATATTGATATTGCTGCTCGATGGAGTAAAGAACTTGGCAACGAATGGAGTGAATGAGTGAACTGCGCCGGGCCGAACACCTGAAGTGGAAATATCCAGGGGCTCAGTTGAAACGAGCTTGATGTGGTTGGCGTCTACAACGACTACATAATACAAGCCACCATTTTCCAATCCGTCAATCGGTTTGCTCATGCTGTCGGCATTGTAGATAATTGCCTGACCGGTCGTGAAACCATGATTTTGAATTTCGATGGTGTTCGTGGTTGCGTTGATGTTATCCAGATTAATTGAGGTGATTGTCTGAATATCTGCCAGAGATGCTGCTCTAATTGTTCCGTTGGCTTGTGCCAGAACATCCGAAATCCCAACATAAACCCCAAATCCACCGGCTGCCTGGCCACCTTCAAATATCAGTGCCATGGCAATTCCACCACCTACATTTTCACCGTAAGCCTGGAGGTTGACCGAGCCGTGCGCATCAATTAATGATTCGGGTGATGTGATTACTTTGGAAGTGACAACCGAAACGCCGATGGCAACTGCGAGGGGGAGGATATTGTCTTCTGCGTAATCCTTTGAGACTGCAGTGACATATGTATCGTTTGTACAGACTGACTTCACCAGTATATTTCCGCCTGTGCTGATCAAATCAGAGGTGCCGTTTATCAAGACTTTTGCTGTGCCAACACCCACACCAACTGCAAATGCGAAGTAACCAGATTTTATGGTGATTGCTCCATTGGCAACTGCTGTAGCGAGAACGTTGATGTCTTGAACCGCTTGAATAATGGTATTGGTCATATCGATCACGGCATAACCAATTCTTACATTTACACCAATGGGTATTGGTAATATACCTTTTTGAAGAAGGCCGATCTCAGATACCATTTCGAGATAATCACTAATGGAACCGCCTGTGATGCTTTCAACCAGCTCTCCGATGGCAGATCCATTCAATAATTCGCTCACCTCTTCCAACAGGGTGTAATCGAGGACATATCCGCCCGTGGCGGCAATGGTGACCGCTTCACCGGTTATCTTGGCGTTATTCAGGATGATGTCAGATGAATTGACATAAACACCCTGGGCTGTGCCAATGAGTGGGAAGATGTGTTCGCGAATCCAATCCAGCGCGCCGACATTCCAACCGGAAGTGTTCTCTGCTTCAACGGAGACTGCTCCACCCAGATAGGAACTTGTGGCGTGCGCCAGTATCTTTGAACCATCCTTCATCTTGAAGTAAACAGGTGCGATGGTTATATCTCCAGAATCACCTATGGAAGCTGCATTCTCATAATCGCTTCCGCTGATTTGTCTCGTCGAGATAATCACCCCGTCATTTAGATCAACATTCCAGCCTTCGATGATCAGGTCGTGACCAGGGAGGATGATATTCGCGTTTATCTGAACATCATCAAAGGTTGACCCCGCAAGGATGGAAAGATCGCCATCAAAAGGATTGTCAAATGAATCGATTACAAGATCGGTGTTAATAGAATTTGAGAGAATTGACAAAGAAGTGGATGGATTATTGAAAATGAAATTTCCATAATCACTGCTTTCCAGAGTCATTCTCCCGGAGGTTAATGCATCCGCGTCCTTCAAATGGTAGGTACGGGTGTAAGCAATATTCGCGTCCCGTTCAAAAGTATATGAAAGATCATCCGTATCTATCTGGCTATTAAATGCTTCGACACTGTCAAAGATTAATTCGAGTTGATCAGTCTCTGAATTGGAGTATTTTGCTGTCAGATCTCCGGCAGAAGTCCCGGCTTTTACTTCACCAGTTAAATAGGAAGAAGCACCAGACAATATGAGAGAGTCAGATCCGTCACCACCATCAAGCGAAATTTTTATCTTGTTCGTTCCATTGACAACAACTTCATAACTATCATCCGATGAAGTTCCCGGTAGGTTAATCTCAACACTCGAAACATCATCCAGACTAATGGCACCGGTCACAATCAAGTTATGGAAAACCATCGCAAGCGTACTGTTGGATATGGACAGGGTGCCATTTAACGTGGATGTGCTGCTGCATAAACCTGGATCAGAAATCCCCAGGGTGCAACCCGCATAAAAGTTTAATGTATTGCTTCCGCCATAGTTAAAACCGTCAATCACAACATTTTCGGTAAATGTGCCGGTTTCAATAAATATGTTACCGCCTGTGGGTATGAGGCTGTTAGTCTTGAGATAATCAACCGCGGCCTGGATTGTTCCGAAATTGTAAGTATTTGAACCGGAAGAAAACCAGGGATCGATTATTGTCTCTGTTGCTCCTGAAGTACTCTCATCCTCAGCTGCTGCTGGATATGAAATGCCTTCATCCAATAATGGTTCAGTTGATATTAATTCGCTGCCAGCAAGTGTGAGGGGAGGATTCACCTGACTGGTTTCGGTAGGTCGAGAATCATCAATATTATTGGAACCGGAAGGGGAGGTTTCATCGGTTCCAGGAGTGGAGACATCTGTTCCTTGATCAGGCACTGCACCGTCAGTATCATCTTCTACGGGTTCAGTTTCGGTGACGCCTTCACCCTGTTCGGATTCTGGCGCTTGTATGTCCGGGTCGGCTTCGGTATCCTGATCGTCACCTGGCTGAGCTGATTGTGATGGAGATAAGTCTTCTCCACTATTATCAGGTTCGTCTTGTAATTGAATTGTTGTTATTGCCGGGGTTCCCGGTTCTCCATCATCTGCTGAAACAATCGAGACTGGAGAAAAACAAATAAGCAGGAAAGCTAATCCTGCTGCCAAAAAGGAAGCTACGATGGTTCGTTTCAAAACAGACCTCCCCGTCTTGTTTGAAAACTACATATTGAATATTCAATTATTGGTCGATTTTTATACCAGTATGGAAATCTAGAAAAACCTAACAATAATAGTATAACGCGCTATCATTAAACTACAAGGAGTTTTTGATGCAATTTTTATGCGAATATAGAAAAGAACCTATCGTGTTCCTAACAATTGCCTTACAATTTTCCGATTTCTACAAAAATATTTTTCCGGCATTTATGTTTTTAGAACTCCGACTATAATTCAGATACATGAGTAATGCCAGTTCATATCATATCCAATATACGATCCATACTTAATCATGGTGTCAATAATGCAAAACATCGAACGCCGAAACCAAATTCTTAAAAGAACCTCATCCATTATACTCATCATGGCGTTTTTCCTTAGCTCTATTGGGGGCGGAGTTTTTCAATTCGAACCCGGACAAGGTGAAAAATACTGGCTTGATAAAGGTAACACCTATCGCGAGCAGGGAAATCCGAAGCTTGCATATGATGCTTACACACAGGCTGTCACAATTAATCCAGATTATCATCCTGCGTATGAAGAGCGGGCTAAACTTGCTTACTCTCTGAGCTCCTACCAGGATGCTTTGCGGGATCTAAACATTGTCGTCAAAGCAAAACCGGATGATATGGAACTGCTTTTCCTGCGGGCAAAAACATCGATTGAACTCACCTTTGTTTCCAATGCGCTGGACGATCTTAATCGTCTGATTGAGAAACAACCAGATAATATTGAAGCCTACCTGATCCGTGCAGACCTAAAAACTAAAGCCGGAATTTTTGCTTCAGCATTAATTGATTATGGGAAAGTTCTTGAAATTAATCCAACATCAGTGGATGCTCTGTTAGGCAGGGCAACTATCCATATGGCTCTTAGTGAATGGGATACAGCGCAAGAGGAACTGGACGCTGTCATTGATCTTGATCCAGAAAACACCAGGGCTTACACCCTGCGGGGGCAAAATCAATACAATCTTGCAAATTATCACAAAGCCCTTGCTGATTGGAACAAGGTCGTGCAAATGGATGGCGATTCACTTGAAATGTATGCTAATCGCGGGAATGCCTTTTTCAATATTGCAGATTATCAAAAAGCTGTAGATCAATGGACTGAAGCGATCAAGCTTGATCCCAACCGAACCGCGCTCTTTATTTACCGGGCAAAGGCGTACATACAGTTGAATCAGGCTGACAAAGCGAGAGTGGACCTTCAAAAAGCTGTGGACCTTGACCCTGAAAACGCTGAAGCGGTTGGCGACCTGGGATTGCTTCAAATGCAAGGTGGTTTGGTTGATGATGCGATCGAGAGCTATACCCAAGCAATAGAATTGAACCCGGCGAATGCATTGTATCTATACCGCCGTGGAAACGCATACCGCCAGAAAGAAGACCTCATCGCTGCTATTCAAGACTACTCAGAGTCCATAAAATTGGATGCCACAAACCCAGATGCATTCAATAACCGCGGCATATCTTATCTTGACCAGGGTAACCTTGAAAATGCCCTGAATGATTTTCAAGCTGCCCTGAAACTCAACCCAGATTACGTTCTGGCATTGGTGAATGTCAGCCTGGTTTACATTCAGACCAACCAACCTGAAATTGCCCTGGAAAACATCAACCACGTTCTTGAGATAACAGACCAGGTCTCATCGGCGTATGATTACCGTGCCCAGGCATATTTCCTGATGAAGGACTATGAAAAAGCAATTTTAGATTGGCAGAAATACCTGGAAAGTAATCCCGAAGCCATCATCGTACTGGATGAAATCGGACGCAGCTATCTGGCGATGGGAAAATACTCCCAGGCAATTGAATGGTTCGAGAAAGCAATTGCGATCAACCCGCAGTTTGGTGATCCATACTATCAGATTGGGGTTGCCCTCTCTCAGCAGAAAAAATATAAAGAATCCATTCCCATGTACACAAAAGCAATCGAGAATAACGCGAACCTGGATATGGCATATTTTGACCGGGCTGTCTCTTATTACAATACCCAGCAATATGAGCTTTCCAAGGCTGATTTCCTCCTCGTATTACAGCTCAGCACTTCCGAAGAACTGAAAGCACCTGCGCGAGAAGTACTAACCCAGATGGGTGTAACCATTCCATAATTCTTCAGGTGATCGAAGATTTACCAAATGTAGCCAAAACTTGAATGTTTTGCTCAGATTCAGGATATTTAGAAACTTGCTATTTTGTTGATGTTCTTGTGATCGCTTCGATATTAAAGACATTCTTGGGTGGCTTATCCTCCAGCCAGGCAATTACGTCATCCACAATCATGCGTGAATGTCTTTCAGGTACCTCGTGTGTTGATCCCGCCAAATGGGGTGTCAGGGTGACATTTTCCATCTTCAATAATGGATGATTGGATGGAAGAGGCTCATACCAAAATACATCGAGCGCTGCTCCCGCTATCTTTTTCTCACTCAAAGCATTCACCAGCGCTTCTTGATCAATAACGCTTGCCCGCGCTGTGTTGATGATGTACACGGATGGCTTCATCTGCGAAAATGCCCGGTGATTGAGAATCGATTTGGTTTCGGAGTTTACATTGCAGTGTAAAGAAATAAAATCCGACTCCCTGAATAACTGCTGCGGGGAAACAATATCGATGTCTAATTCTTTTGCCCGCGAAACATCACGAAGAGGTGTATATGCAATTACCCGCATACCAAATGCCTTTGCCAGGGTGGCAACACGTATTGCAACATTGCCCAGCCCGATTAACCCAAGAGTACGACCTGCCAGTTCAACCCCGCGAAGTTGTATGTAAGGGGAATCATGATCCAGATCCCAGATGACATCTTCGTTTGTGTTTTCAGCGTACAGATCATCCAATGGATTGCCAAGATACTTCCCTGAACGAAGCAGCCTGTCTCCCTGATCGATATGTCTGGCTTGGGCGATCATCAACCCAATGGTAAATTCCGCGGCTGCAATTGCATTTCTGCCTGGTGCGTGCAATACAGGGATTCTCTTATTATTCGCCGCATCCATATCCACATTCACCGGATTAGATCTTGAAACCCCAATCAGCTTTAGATTATGAGCGTTCTCTATGACTTTTTGAGTTACTTTTTCATATCCGACCAGTAACACATCCATACCTTGCAATTTGTGAATTAACTGGTCTTCGCTTAATCGCACCCCTGTCAAACCCCACCCATCAAGCGTTACATTGCCAATCTGCCTCAACCTGTCAATTTGTGACTGAGACATGGACATGGTAATAAGAATTTCAGGCTTCCGGTTGGATATTGTCATTGTCAAATTGTATTATAAAAAGCGTGAAATAATATGAGTGTTTGGTACAAAACCATTCAAAAAGATTATTTGTTAAAACAAATATTTTTAGGCTTAATGACGCGCGCTATAGTCGAGTAGTTTTTGTGCAGTAAATTTATCAGTGATCAGGGTGTTTATTAATCCACCATGGATTGCGCCCAGGATTGCATAAAACTTCTCCTCACCGCCAGCCACTCCGACAACTCGGTTAATACTTCTTAGCTCATCGAGAGAAATTCCAATGACCCGCTCATTTAAGTGTGAGTTGATCAGTTGCCCATGGATGTCGTAGTAACGTAAGCTGATATCTCCAATCGCTCCTTGATGAATCAGTTCCTCCATCTCCCTCCAGGAGATGATTGATTCGTCGCGCATCAACAGTGAATTGCGCGTCGGATTACCAATCCCGACGAATGCGATGTTCGCATTTCCAACCCGTTCCAAAGCTTGTGATATCGCCCTGTCTGACCTTAATAACCTGGCGGACTCAACTGAATCAACGACACCTGGCGCCGGCATCAACCACACACTTCCACCAATTGCCATTGCCGCCCTGCTGACTAACCCCGTTGCATGCGTCTCAGCACCTGGTTCTCCCAAACCACCTACCATCTGCATTACGATACATTTTGGCTTCTTCTCTGGTTCGAGATTTTCAACCATCGATGCCAGGGTGGCTCCCCATGTGAAACCAATAACATCCCCATCCAGAACAATTCTTCCAAAATACTCCGCAGCAGCCATCCCTAATTCCCGGGCTACACTCTCAGAATTTGAAATATCTGTAATATCAGATACAACCACTTCCAGTAAATTAAATTTATTCTCCAGAAGCCTTTCAATCTCTGCATAACTTCCCGGCTCCTGCATAATGGTTATCTTTACAATACCTTTATCAATTGCTTCCTGCATTAACCTGGATACACGAGGGCGAGATAGACGTAACCGTTGGGAGATAACATCCTGGGTTAATCCTTCTTCATAATACAGTTTAGCAATTTTTATCATTAACCTTTGTTTATCTGTCATATCATCTTCCTGCCCTGTTTACAGATGAATACAAGGATACTTTCAATGATTGTGTTCTGCAAGTGATTGGAATTGCCTTGACTAATTCTATGCATTTTCATGAGGATAATTCTCAAGAATATTCTGATACTGTATGTAGCCTGAATCCCAGAGTTCGGATTGTCTGGGCTCATAATGAATTGGATGAAATGAACTCCGGATCACTTTCCGAATATCTTCCAAGGATGAAAGATGACCCAAGCCCATCATTTGTATCAGAATATTGCCTGCTGCAGTAGCTTCTACCGGTCCGGCGATAACCGGCCGTTTTGTAATATCTGAAACAAGTTGATTCAATAGGGTATTCCTGGAACCTCCACCGATTATGTGAATTACATTTAACTTCCTATGAAGTACACTTTCAAAATCATTAAGTAATGCTTTATAAAGATATGCCAGACTCTCAAGAACACATCTGATGTTTTCACCATCAGATTGTGGGATGGTTTGACCCGTCCGTTGACAATAACGCTGGATCCGTTTAACCATTTCTCCCGGATCAAGGAATTCTGGAGATGTTATATCTATGATCGATCCACGAGCGTTTGATTCAACAGCCATTCGGGTTAGGTCATCATAAGAATAATCTCTCCCATTTAATTTCCAGTCTTCTTTACATTGTTGGAGCAACCACATACCGGGAACTATCTTCAAAAACCTCGTCTTTCCGCAGGGGTTCCCTTCATTGGTCAAATTCTTTTGCAGGCTATCGGCGGTGATGATGGGTTTATCCAGTTCTGTTCCAACAAGAGACCAGGTTCCTGAACTGATGTATAAGAAATTGGGGTCTTCAACTGGCACTGCGGTAATGGCGCTTCCCGTATCGTGACTGGCTGGGAGAATTACAGGAATTTTGCTTTCCCTACCGCCTGGTATAAGCCATTTGTGCAAGTTTCCAATATTTGTTCCCGGGTAGGATATGTCGGGAAATATTTTGGTTGGAATATGAAACTCATTTAGCAAGTCAATCGCCCATTTGCCAGCCATCTGGTCATAGCATTGGGTAGTCGTCGCGATGCAAAACTCGCTCGTTTTATACCCACACAACCAGAAATGCAATAAATCTGGCAACATCAAGAGGGTATCAGCGCGTTCCAGCGTGTTGGGATCCTGTTTCGTCATCGCGTACAACTGGACCAGGGTATTAAATTGCATAAACTGGTTGCCAGTTCGTTGATAAATGTCTTCTTTTGGTATGAATGAAAATATTTCATCCAGCAACCCATCTGTCCGATGGTCACGATAATGATATGGATTCCCCAACAGGTGATTGTTCCGATCGAGCAGGGCATAATCGACACCCCACGTATCTACACCAACACTCTGAATTGAATGTTGAGATGCAAGAAATGACTTACTTAGCCCAATTTGAATTTGTTGCCAGATATGAAGAATATCAGTATGGAGATGATTGCCTACCCTGACAGGACCATTGGAAAATCGATGAACCTCATTCAGACTAAGAATATCCCCATTAAAACTACCTGATATGGCTCGTCCGCTTTCCGCGCCAATATCAAATGCCAGACTTTGGAACCCTGGATTAGGATTATTTTTCATCCAATCGAATCCCTGGTTAATTCAATGGTTACTTCCGGTAGAGAGGTTTCAATTGTTCATAGAGTTTGAGAAATACCGGATATCTATTTTCATAGACTTCTGACCCACCCGGAAAGCTTACTTTTCTATCGGTGGTTACCATTTTGTTTACTGCATCAGAATAGGATGGGTAGATTCCCAGAGCATGCCCACATAAAAGGATATTACCCAGGTTGGCAGTTTCACTGACCGATACCGTGGCAATTGGTTTTCTAAGTATCTTGCCGAGAATATTTAGCCAGACCTGGCTTTTCAGACCTCCACCTACTGCTCTGACCTCATTGATATTGATACCAAGAGATTCGACTGTCTCAATATTGTTCCTTAATGCGTAAGAAACACCTTCCATAATTGCACGGATAAAATGAGCTTTGGAGGTTTTTAGGTTTACGCCAAAGAACACTCCTCTTGCCTCAGAATCCCAATAAGGGGTCCGCTCGCCATTCAGGTAAGGCAGGAAGATTAATCCATCAGATCCTTCGGGCACTCCTTGCGCTGCCTCATTATATTGATTAAAAATATCCCCGGCAGCTCTTGTCTCTGCCTGTTGATCAAATGTGTTCTTGAACCATTCCAGCGATTCGCCCGCTGTTTGCATAATGCCTAAAGTAGCCCAATGGTTTTCCAGACAATAATGCCAGCAAAGAGTTCGGTTCTGAATATCTACCAATGGACGATCTGAACAGACTGTGATGACACCGGCGGTTCCAATAATTAACGTAACTTGCCCCGGGTTGACCATCCCCGATCCAAGGGCAGAGGCAGAATTATCTGAACTTCCATTCACAACCGGCGTTCCAGCTTTGATACCGGTCAGTATGCTGGCTTCTTCAGTAACCTTGCCAATGATCACATCTGATGGTCGAACATCGGGGAACATCTCACGGGGTATATCAAAATATTCAAATGCTGCATCAGACCAGACTTCCTTCTGCACATCAAAAACGAGGGTACCGCTTGCTTCTGCAAAATCGGTGACCATCTTGTCAGTCAGTTTGAATTTGATGTAATCTTTGCCAACAAGAATATGACGGACTTTACTCCAGATCTCTGGTTGATTTTCCTGCACCCACTTCACATGCAGAGCTGTATAGGTCGTTGAAACATCGTTGGATGTCTCCTGAAAAATCAGTTGGCGGGCACTCGAATCTGCCTTTATCCGCTCAACTATTCCCGCTGATCTTTGATCCATCCAGGTAATTGCTGGTCTGAGAATATTGAAATCATGGTCAAGATATACCTGCGTGTGCATCTGTCCGCATAATCCAATTCCGGCGATTGCGTTGAATTCATTGGGGTGTTTTTCTTTTAATGCCTGACAGGCGTTTACAAACCTCGCCCACCAGAGAATCGGATCCTGTTCGGCGTAGCCAGGTTCAGGGATTTGGATCGGATATTCTCTTGATTCTGAAGCAATCAAGTCACCCGTCTCAAAAAAGAGACTCACTTTCAGGCTGGTTGTACCCAGATCTATTCCCATGAGTGTAATCATGCAGACCACCTCTTTTGTGCCCCGGCTTCAAAAAGATGTTTTATGACCATAACAAAAATCAGCACAATCCCCCAGAGAGCAAGTGTAAAGAAGTTGCTGATTCCCATCAGGTTCAATCCACTTGAAATAATCTGCAAAATCACCAGTGAAATGATGAGCCCCGAAACCTTGCCAAACCCACCTGCTGCACTTACACCACCCAGAACTGCAGCAAGCACCGTGAGCAGGAGATATGACTCTCCATAATCAGCTTTAGCTGAATTGAAGCGGGATATCATGATGACCGCTGCCACGCCGGAATATAAACCAGAAATGATGTAAGTCCTGAAAAGAACTGCTTTATTGTTTACACCAGAGTAAAAACAGGCAACAGGATTCGAACCAAGCAAATAGATCCTGGTACCCAGCGGTGATTTATTTAATATTACCGACATGAGACCGGCACAAACGAGGAAGATCAGCATCGGCACCGGAACGCCCAGAATATCCTCATTGCCAATTGCCAGCAGCGCAGGAGAGAAACCGGAGATTACATAGCCTTCTGTTAGCACCAGAGAAAGTCCGCTTAAAAAGATCATCATGCCCAAAGTCGCTAATATGGGTGAAATATCCAAAACAGCAATGAGAAAACCATTGACCATACCAACAATTGCTGCAACAAGCAGCCCGGCAAGGATGGCAATAACAACCAGCCAGGGGCTGTTGATGAAAGCGCTGTCTGGTGGAGCAGCATTTGAGAGAACCATAGCCATGATGATTCCAGAAAGGTTGGCAGTGGCGATAATCGATAAATTGATGCCAGAAGTAAGCATTGCGATCATCATCGCCAGCGTTAGGATACCCAATTCAGGCATTTGAAAAGCCATGGATTGGAAATTTCCCGGATTCATAAAATTGTTACCGGTTAGACCCCACATCAATAAGATGACAAGGATCATTACCGCCAGAAGTATTGTGAAATGAGATAGTTTTCGGAACACGGTCATCCTCCTTGCCTAATTACTTTCAACAATAATACGCTTGCGAGCCGATGTTTTTCGACGGTACGCACTCACACCAACGCTCACCAGGATCACCAAACCAATAACCACTTTATACCAGAGCGCAGGTACATGCATCAAAGTCAACCCATTCCCCATGATGGCGATCAATGTGACACCCAGGATGGTGCCGATCATCGTGCCGGTCCCACCCGTTAAACTGGCTCCCCCCAGCACAACAGCAGCGATCACATCCATTTCTTTGCCAACAAGTGAATTAGGTGCTACTGTTTGAACCAATAATGCCTGGATCACACTGCCAATTCCTGCCATCAAGCCCATGAAGGCGTAAACAAAGGCAGTGATTCCAAATATGTTGAAGCCAGCCCGTTGAGCTGAATTTGGATTTCCTCCCATGGCGTAAATAGAGCGGCCAAGCAATGTGTACCGCAATATAAACCAGCTGATCAAAACAAGGGCAATCCAGATTACGGTAATCACAGATAGCCCGTAAGGAATACCTTCCGGTGTGTAGATGGTAAAGATCCTGATGGTGGCAAAATCGCCAAACCAGGTCGGAAAACCATATAACCATTTTCCTTTGGATGCGACCGTCAGCAAGCCATAAAAAACATTAAGGGTGGCTATGGTCGTGATAATGCTTGGAATTTTAAAGAAGTGAATGATAACTGCATTGAGCATACCCAGAGCAATCCCAATCACACCCGCAATCAGGAATACGAGTACGATATTCAGCTTATCGCCCATGTTTAACAAGAGAACTGCAACTGTATAGCCGGTTACTGTGGCGATTGCCGTAAATGAAATGTCGATCCCGCCAGAAATTAACACAAACAACATTCCAATGGCAAATGTACCCATGAGAGAGTAGCTTTTCAGGAGATCAAATAGGTTCTCAAGGGTGAAGAAGCTCGGATTGATGATGGTGATGACGACTGAAAATAATACAATCGCAATAAAAACGTACGTCTCATGTCTGGAAAGTAGTTTCTTCATGCCATTATTCCTTAGTTTGCATCGTTCACATAATTCTGAATTTCATCCTGAGTAGTGGCATTTGTATCAAACTCTTTCACAATGCGCCCCTTACGCATAACCAGAACTCGATTGCAATTGTTAAATACCTCAGGAATTTCCTCTGAGATGAGGATGATCGCGATACCCTTCTTGGCTAATTCGCGGATGATTTCATGGATTGAAAACTTGGCAGCAACATCGATTCCAATTGTCGGCCCATCCAGAATCAAGATTCTTGGTCGGGTAGCAATCCATTTGGCAAGGACCACACGTTGCTGATTTCCACCTGAAAGAGTTTGAACCGGCGATTCTGTGCTTGGAATTTTAATGGAAAGATCTTTTACCCAACGTTGAATACTCTCCAAAACCTTCTCTTTTTCAAGCAGATTGAATTTATTCACTAAAGAATCAATTGTTGTGATGATAATGTTGTTCCCAACTGATTGAATATTCACCAAACCCTGAGTTAACCGATCTTCAGGAACATAGGCAATCCCAAGTTTCATGGCGTCCTGGATACTGTTGATTTTTACCGGTGATCCATCGAAAATTATTGATCCACTATCCGGCTGATGAATACCAAACAACGTTAGCGCCAATTCAGTTCGACCAGATCCCAATAGACCGGTAATCCCCAGGATTTCACCAGGGGCTACCTTAAATGAAATATCCAGATACTCTCCGCCACGTGAGAGGTTATTACATTCCAAAATCGGTTCACGATGGTTAGCCTCAACAATAAAGCGCTGATACTCAACCTTTTTCCCGGTCATCAACACAGTCAACTTTTCATCAGTTAGTTCATCACTGTTATACACACCAACGAGATGCCCATCTCGAACTACGCTCACCCTATCAGCTATTTGTAAAACCTCATTCAATTTGTGGCTTACGAACATTGTGGCAATTCCTTTTGACTTCATGTCCATGACCACACCCAGTAAAGAATCAACTTCCTTCTTGGTAAGAGAAGCTGTCGGTTCATCCATAATGATCAATTTCACATCATGAGTGAGTGCCCGGCAAATCGCAACCAGTTGTTGATCGGCAATTGAAATGTCACTCACTAATTCATCAAGAGGTAGCTTTACATTGATCCGCTCCATGGCGCGTTCAGCAATGGTTTGTAATTCTTTCCAGTCAATTACCTTGCGATGATTCGCGATATATTGACCAATTGCAATGTTTTCCGCTACGGTTAAATTTGGAAACAGGGATAGATCCTGATAAATTACCTGAATCCCACGATTAATGGCATCTATTGCGCGATGGCTGTGTACAGGCTTGCCTTCAATTTCAATCAATGATCCGGGGTCAGCTTCAACCGTACCGGAAATGATTTTTATCATCGTCGATTTTCCGGAACCATTTTCACCTGCCAGGCAATGAATCTCCCCTTTGGCTATATCAAAGTCAACATTATCCAGCGCTGTAACACCAACATAATGCTTACTTACATTTTTCAGTGTCAAGAAGAGTTCTGCCATACAACAACCTCACCAGCTAAGCTATGATAATTTTTCTATTCAACTATACATTGATTACAACTATTAAAAAACGGGAGCTTCTTCAACTATATCAAAGAAGCTCCCATCATCATAAGGCTATTCTAGAACCCTAAGGTTTCTGCATTCTCTGGAGTAATATCCAGGATCGCATCCAGCTTGATTACTGTACCTTCAACAGTGACAGCGCCCAAACCGGGAATCTCTGTTCCAGATTCAATTTTGTTACCTTCGAGCAGGTACTTGGCAAGCCACACCATGCCGTAACCAGCATCGGCAGGATTCCAGAGGATACCTTCTTTCATGGATCCTTCTTTAAGATAAGGAGCCGCCTGAGATGGGATAACAGTTCCGACAACAGCAACCTTGTCTGTGAGACCTTTTTCCTTCAGAGCCTGTGCAGCACCAATCGGACCAAGGCTGCCGAAACCAACGATACCTTTCAGGTTGGGGTAAGCTTTAATCAGCTCAAGTGTTTTCTGGCGAGCTAATTCCTGATCTTCACCGCAAGGAATCCGTTCGGTGACGAGGGTCAGGTTAGGATATTTTTCCTTGGCATATTCAATTCCGGTATCAGCCCAGAAGTTGTGCAGGGGGACCGTAAGACCACCAACAAAAATGGCATATTCGCCAGTGTCACCCATGTGCTCAACCAGTTGATCCCATGCGTGTTGACCAAATTTAACATTATCTATCAGCTCGAAATCATAATCGGTGCCGACCTGATCTGGAGATTCATGAGTAATAACTACGATGCCTTTTTCTTTAGCTTTCTGGAAGACAGGCTCGAGGGCTTTTGCATCATTGGGAACAACTGCGATTGCGTCCACGCCCTTGGCAACAAGGTCTTCAACGATCTTCACCTGTTGGGCAGGATCAGCCTGAGCAGGGCCAGTCTGATATGCATTTACGCCGAGCTCTGTAGCAGCGCGGTCAACACCGGTTTCTACAACATTGAACCAGGGAATACCGGTGATCTTTACCACAACGGCGATCTCAAACGGATCTTCGGCAGCCGGGGCGGCAGGTGCAGCCGGGGCAGGTGCAGGAGCACAAGCTGCCAACAGGCTTAACACTGCAATGAAGGAAACAATTCGAACCCAAAACATTTGCTTTTTCATTATTCTCTCCTCTTACTTGGTATTTTTGACCAATAGCTTTTCGGCTCTGGTCACAATGACATATCCCTAATTGATCGGGATAACATCCAAGGATATTTTTGCAAACAACAATTTCGCGAGTTCCTGCTTACTTCCTTTGGCCATACGTTTTGAATTTTTCGCCGATAGTTTTCATCTCCTCATCAGATAAGATTACCGGTTCGCCCATACTCTTCGTTTGATAATAAATTCGCGAGACCAGTTCCAGCTCTTCTGCTGTGGCAAATGCGGATTCGATATTCGTCCCTACAGTTACGATCCCATGATTTGCCATCAGACAGGCATTGTAATTACCAATTGCAGCCAAAATGTTATCGGACAACTCTTGCGATCCAAATGTCGCATATTTTGCTAGGGGAACTTTATTGCCTGAAAAACCTACCAGATAATGCACGGCGGGTAACTCCCAATTCATGCATGCGATGGTGGTCGCGTAAACTTGATGTGTATGAACGACTGCGTTGGCATCATTGCGGCTTTTTAATAACGCCAGATGAAATCGAATTTCACTGGAGGGCTTCAAATCTCCTTCCACGATGGTTCCATCAGGCGATACAACGACTACATCAGACGGCTTCATGATCATGTAATCAACGCCTGTTGGTTTGATGGCGATCAAATTTTCTGCACGATTGATAATACTGAGGTTTCCGCCTGATCCGGTGGTAAGGTTGGATGTAATTAATTTTCTTCCATACTCGACAATCAATTCCCGCTCTGCTTGTAGTCGCATCATTCACTCCTATTTCGTTAATCCAATAACGGTATTATACAATGTCTGTTTCTTTATTTCAATAGTGAAATTTTGTAACATTTTATGTTTGCGAACAATTGTTAGGATATTTCTCTAATCCCAATGCAGCCAGCGAACTGATACAAATAACATATCAACCCATCTGCAAGACGAATGGGTTGATTCCTGATTTTTATCGGGTTTTTACGATTCCGAGATTATTCGGGGATGCTCTTCACAATAGATGGCAAAAAAATCAGTTATAATTCACGCTTCTAAACACCTTTATGTATTTTCTAAATAATGTTAGCTAAACAGTGCCAGGTAGGATTTTGTAACAATGAATTTTGATGTCAACAACAAAAACCAAATAGATGCTTCCAATCAAACATTAGCAGGAAAACTTGAAACAGTAATAACTGAATTGCCAGATGATGAAGTGACCTTAAAAGAGATCCTTGAAATTATTGGTAACGATAGTTTGATGTTCGTTGCAATTTTTCTCTCACTGGTTTTCCTGGTGCCGGTATCGATTCCCGGGGTGAGTACGGTATTTGGAAGCGCAATTCTCTTAATTGGATTATCCCAATTATTCAAAAAGAAGCTCTGGCTGCCCGATAGAATTGCCCATCGCACAATCTCTTCTGAGAGACTTTCACCAGTTTTAAACCGTGCATTGACCTGGTTCCGTCGGTTCGAGAAATTTTCAAGTAAACGCCGGCTGCGCCATCTCGCAGTCGATGAGAAGATCGGGTTGATCAATAAACTTTCGTTTATTCTTGCCGCATTATTACTGATGGTTCCGTTTGGATTTATTCCATTCAGCAACACCCTCCCGGCAATAGCATTGATATTTTTGGCGATTGGCGCAATCCAAAAAGATGGTAGAAGTATCCTCCTTGGGCATGCATCCAACGCGGCGACGATTGTCTATTTTTTGGCATTGATCGCTGGCGGCGGGATGACATTTATAGAAATCTGGAAACACATCATCGAATAGAATTTCCGTCTCACCTAGGATAGATTCTCATTCATATATAAGACCGCCAGAACCAGCAATGATTTCACGATCCCTTCGCTGGCTACCTCTCATATTTGTAATCATTGACCGTTAACCATCCGGTAAAGTAAAATACTTATGAAGAAAAGTATCCCGGTCATCCAATTTCACATTGATTTATTCAAAATATTTGCATTTTGATCAGGAATAATGTCTAAACTTGGATGATTTGTGATACCAAGAATATAAATATAGCAAATTACCGAGGAATGATGGATATCCAAAACGCAATTAAACAAAAAGTATCGGCTAATCGTGAAAGTATTATTCAATTTATGCGCGAGATCTGCGCGATCCCATCCACTGATTCGCTTATTGGACCGGTCGGTGAGCGAATCCAGGCAGAAATGCGCAGCCTTGGCTTTGATGAAGCCCGTTTCGATAAAATGGGTAACACCATCGGACGAATTGGAAATGGTTCCAAAGTTTTATTGTATGACTCACACATTGATACGGTGGGTGTTGGAGATCGCGAAGCCTGGCCATGGGATCCATTTACTGGAAAAGTTGAGAATGGATACCTGTACGCACGCGGAGCCTGTGATGAAAAAGGCAGCACTCCCGGTATGGTTTATGGTTTAGCCATTGCCCGGGATCTCGGCTTGCTGGATGACTACACCGTCTACTATTTTGGCAATATGGAAGAATGGTGTGATGGCATCGGTCCCAATTCGTTTGTTGAAGCGGATCCTGTTGTTAAACCGGATTTTGTTGTTATTGGTGAGCCGACCAAAATGAATGTTTACCGCGGGCACAAAGGACGGATTGAGTTGAAAATTACCGCCACCGGTCGCTCGGCGCATGCAGCGGTACATTACTTGGGTGACAACGCGGTTTATAAAATGATCTCCATAATTAACCTCATCCGCGAACTGGACCGTAGAATGCGCTTTGGGCAGGGCAGCCACCCCATCCTTGGCAACGCGTCTATTGCAGTTACAGATGTGGAAGCCCGCACAAATTCCATCAACGCTGTCCCCAATCAATTCACGATTTATCTGGATCGCCGGATCACCCTCAGTGAGCCGCATGATGATGTCATTAACCTGATCAAAGGATTGATCCCCGACTACCTGCAGAACGAAATCTTTGTAGAAGAGCTCCATTACGACACACCTTCATACACCGGGTTTGTCTTCCCGCTGACAAAGTACTTCCCTGCCTGGTTGCAGGAAGAATCTCATCCATTGGTTCAATCGGGATTGAAAACGATCCGCGACCTCTGGAAGGAAGATCGACCTTTGGGCACCTGGGATTTCTCTACAAACGGCACTTATTGGGCAGGGAAAGCAGGTATCCCATCCATAGGTTTCGGTCCTGGAGATGAAGTGGATGCGCACACCATCCATGAAAAAGTATTATTGGAAGATGTAGTCAATTCGACTGAATTCTACGCTTACTTACCCAAAGCAATTAAAGAGAATAACGGGTAAACAGGTCTTACAAAATAACAAACATCCGCCGGAATATCCGGCGGATGTTTGAGTTAACAGATGAAAACAACAATGTGCTTATGATCTAAATTAATTTTAATTTGTGGGGATTGTCCACAATGCAATTATCCAGACCAGCAAAAAACTGATTATTGAAATAGCTCTGGCGCTTCGGCTTTGTTTGGTAGAGATCTCCTGGACAAGATAGATGATCCGGTTTGAGATAAAGACCAGTAAAAATAAAATACTCAAGCCCAAATATTCAAAGAACACTTCACTGCTGCTCGGATTAATAGCATTGTTCCTAATCAAAAATTCCCAGCAGGTTGTGTAGGTTAGTCCAGAAAAAACCAATAACATCAGGTCACCAAGAAAATCCTTAAAAACATCGTGAAGTGTAATTTCGGTAAGTGGGGCAGGATCAAACAGTCTCCGAAGAAATGATTCGGCATTTGATTGTGCTGGTTCTTTAAACAGGCTGTTTTGCGCACCCATTGATAAGACTAATACGGTAAAGACCGCCTCTTTTGCAATAATTATAAATACAAGAATAACTGGACATATCCCCAGAATAAAGGGGACCTGG
Source organism: uncultured Leptolinea sp. (assembly GCA_964600595.1). GTDB lineage: Bacteria > Chloroflexota > Anaerolineae > Anaerolineales > Anaerolineaceae > DAIOEK01. The sequence goes on along the minus strand of CAZRKL010000004.1, from coordinate 303 downwards.
CTTTTTGAATTTGTATTAAGTAAATCAAAGGCAAAAATACCCAGGAGTGCAGACAGTGCCATGTGTAGAATTGGCGACAGAATTAATCCAACGACATTCATATTCGACCAAAAGCCATTCGCCAGGTCATCGCTTGGATACATTTTTGCCCAATAAGCATGGATGGGTCTTTTTATCATTAATCCGATGATCTCAATCAACTGAATGCCCAGTAAAAGTCCACCCAGAAAGAAATCTGGAATATCCTTGTTTACTGCTACATCAAGCCGTCCTAAAACGACTGGTTGCAGCCAAATTAAATAC
>CAZRKL010000003.1:13799-52181 GCA_964600595.1 uncultured Leptolinea sp. | reverse complement strand
GATCTTCATCACCCACAACAAAGATGTTTCCATGCTTTTTTGAAAGGGATTTAAGCAGCGTGTATTGGGGTGTGTTGGTATCTTGAAACTCATCAACCAGTATGTATTCAAATCGCTGCGAGTATGCGTTATTTATCTCTGGAAATTCTTTCAGCAACCTTGCGGTAACCACCAGAAGATCATCGAAATCCAGCGCGTTACACGAGAGCAGCAATTCCTGGTATCGTTTGTAGACCCGTTGTAATACCTGATCGCGGTAACCCTTTACTTCGATTTTCTCGGGTGTGAGCATTTCATTTTTCGCCCGGGATATCGAAGCGAGCATGGATGCCGGACGGAATGCTTTGTCGTCGACATTCATCTCCTTTAATGCACGCTTGACCAGAGCCTGCTGGTCATCTTCGTCATAAATGGAGAAATCCTGCGTATAGCCGAGGTATTTTGCTTCACGCCTGAGTATCCGCGCGCAGACCGAGTGGAAGGTACCCAGCATCATCCCGCGTTGTTCGGACCCCAGTAAATCAAAAACCCGACTTTCCATTACCCGCGCGGCTTTATTGGTGAAAGTGACTGCCAGAATGTGGTATGGATTTACCTGTTTCGAGGCTATGAGATAGGCAATCCGATGGGTTAAAACACGGGTTTTCCCCGATCCGGGGCCAGCCAGAACTAAGACCGCCCCATCGGGTGCGGTGACTGCTGCTTTCTGTTGGTGATTAAGGGAATTTAAAAAGTCCACGGAGTCATTCTACCCGTGGACATAGGGGGTGTCAACCGGCGCCATTCATTCGATGAGCCAATAAGCGCTTCCATTCGTTTCACGGTCCAATGGTCTGGAAAGCACTTGTTGCGATATGGAAAATCACTACAATAGAAGGTGATTCATTTTCACGAATCAGAGGAGGAAATATGTGGAAAGAATTTAAAACTTTTATCATGCGCGGAAATGTAATTGATCTGGCGGTCGCTGTAATTATTGGAGGCGCTTTTGGCAGCATCATTACTTCTTTAGTAAATGATGTCATCATGCCCCCCATCGGTCTGTTACTGGGAAAGGTAAACTTCTCAAATCTATTTATTGACCTTTCAGGTATGGGATACTCCACGCTTGCAGAAGCTCAAGCAGCCGGAGCACCAACTATCAATTATGGGCTATTCATAAATACACTGCTGAATTTCCTGATTGTGGCGGCTGTAATATTCCTGGTAATTAAAGGTCTCAATAAAATGAAGAAACCAGAACCCGTAGCTGCTCCGAGTACCAAGGAATGTCCTTATTGCTTCTCTACCATATCCATCAAGGCAAGTAAGTGCCCGAATTGCACTTCCGAACTTCCCTAGGGAACTTGGAAAAAATCGTTTTCCGCCACCCAATCGGGTGGCGGGTCTTTATTAAAAACATTTACTCTGCCTTTATTGCATTTGAGATGTGCTTAAGCTATAAACGGTAATTGCTGGAACCATTATGTACGATTGGCGGATTATTTTCTACTCACTGTCATTAATCATCTCGACCATACTCTGCCTGGTCGTGGCGTGGTTTGTCTGGAAAAGACGCAAATCCAGTGGGGCAGTCGAACTTACCTTATTGTTAATCGAAGTTGCCATCTGGGCAGGCGCTTCATTCTTTGAAGCGGTTGCAACGACAGAGGAAGAAAAAATTCTCTGGTCGAAAATATCATATATTGGTATCGTCTTTGTATCTCCATTATTCTTAATATTCGCTTCCAAACTTACCGGTGGCGGTAAACAATTCAACCGTCTCCAAACTTTTGCCATATTCATCATCCCCATTGCGATCTTAGCCCTAACATTTACCAATGAAATCCACAACCTCATCTGGTCTGGATTCAGGTGGATACCAGGTACGACCATATTGATATATGAGCATGGTGTGGCTTTCTGGATTCATACCGTGTTTATCTATGCTTTGCTCGCAATATCATCCACCATGCTCTTAATCACAGCCTACCGAAACCGGAATATTTACCGGCGGCAGGCAATCACTTTGCTGATAGGCGTACCTATCCCAACAGTCTGGAATGTTCTATATCTTTTAGGATTTAGCCCTCTGACTGGTTTTGATCTGACCCCAGTTGCGTTTGCGCTGACCGGAATTGTTATTTCATGGGGATTGTTCAGGAACAAGTTATTGGATATCGTGCCGATTGATAGTGATTATGTCATCGAGAATCTGGCGGATGGTGTAGTCGTTCTTGATACTCTTAATCGGGTAGTCGAGATCAATCCGATGGCAAAGGAATTCCTCCGTCTTGGAGATAGAGACATCCTCGGAAGTGATTTCTTTAAAATTGAGCCCAAATTTTCACGGTTTGAGAAACCAAGTAATCTTCATAATTTTCCAACCTACGAGGTTGAGCTTATCCCGGGCGAAAAAATCATAGAATATCAAAGCCAGGTGATATTCAACAAAGCACAGAAAATTATGGGGCAGGTGATCATTTTGCGGAATATCACCAAACGCAAGATAGCGGAAGCCGCCCTGCGGGAAAGTGAAAGGCGTTATCAAGATTTAGTGGAAAACGCCTCTCTCCCTGTGGCGATTATTGATCAACGCTCCTTCGAAATTCTATTCTTCAATAAAAGAATTACAGCATTACTGGATATCAGCAGCCGTTATAACCGTGGTATGAAACTGGATAAGTTTTTTTCCAACCGCGATGAATTATCACGGATTTTGATGATGACACAGCAAAACGGCATAATCAATGATCATGAAACATCCATGCAAACGCAGCTGGGTAGAACGCTGTGGGTGCTCATAACTGCCAACCTGACTCAATATGAAAACCGTCCTTGCCTTTTTCTGTCATTCAATGACATAACAACCCGAAAGCAGATTGAAGAATCTGAAAGGCAGGAAAAGCTATTTGCAGAAGCGTTGAGTGGAAGTGTGTCAGCGCTCAACAGCACCCTGAATTATGAAGAGGTACTCGATCGAATATTGGGGCATCTTGAAAAAGTGATCCCGAACAATCACGCCAATATCATGCTGGTAGATGATGAAGGTATCGCTCGGATTGTACGTGCCAGCGGGTATGATGCCTCTACCCTGGAGCGGTTGCTCTCAGATGTGAATTTTCAAGTTTCTGAAACACCAACCTTGCTGCGGATGGCAATTACAGGAACACCTATCATCGTTTCAGATACAGATATTGACCCACTATGGATTGAACGTGATTCTGCCGATTGGATAAAATCGTATTTAGGAGCTCCTATCCACGTGAAAAGCAAGGTGGTAGGTTACATCAATGTTGATAGTGAAATAACCAACGCATATAACCGTATCCACGTGGAGAGATTAAAACTATTTGCAAATCAGGCTGCCATAGCCATTGAAAATGCCCGACTATTTGAAAAGGTAGAGCAAATGGCGATCATCGACAACCTGACCGGGCTGTACAACCGGCATCATTTCTTTGAATTGGGCGAAAGAGAATTCGAACGTTTCAAACGCTATCAACATCCGTTTTCGATCCTGTTAATTGATCTGGATCATTTCAAACAGGTAAATGATAATTTTGGTCACGCTGCCGGAGATCAGGTATTAAGTAACCTGGCTCAAATTTTCTCAAAGACATTACGGAAAATGGATATCCCCGGGCGAATAGGCGGGGAAGAATTTATTGTCCTCTTGCCCGAGACCGATCTGGAATGCGCTTGCAAGGTAGCGGAACGGTTACGTCTAAGCATTGAATCTGCAGTTTGCAAAGTTGGGATGGCATCTATTGGAGTAACCGCCAGTATAGGTGTGGCTGCAGTTTCAGATAAATATTCCTCTCTACAATCCATTGTTTCGGATGCCGATGCAGCCATGTATAAGGCAAAAGCCAGAGGGCGTAACCTGGTAGAGGCATTAAAGTAATATACATCTAATTTTCGTAGTCCATTCATCTTAACTGGCACCCGCAGCAAAAGGTATAATATTTATTGAGGCAGCGGATGGCAGAAAAGACAGTTTTTCAAAAAATGCATACCAAGCCTGGTATGACCCTACGGGTGATCGGACTACCTGAAGATCTTAAAACAACTTATCAATCAGTTGATCCGGGTGTCATCCTTGTTGATCGGGAGGATGAAAAAGCCGATTACCTTCATCTGTTTGTGAAATCCATGTTTGAATTGGAACAGATCCTGCCGGGTTATGCGGCTTTGGTAAACCCTTCAGGAGCGATCTGGATTTGTTATCCCAAGCTATCCTCGTCCATCAAATCAGACCTGAGCCGCGATATCATCTGGAAATATGTAGAACAGCTCAAATTCAGACCGGTAGCAATGGTTTCGATGAATGACACCTGGAGCGCATTCCGAATAAAATTACCTTAACGAGGGCACATGACAATCTACTCTGAAATATACGAACAGCCCAAAATACTTCAGAAGCTTCTCAACTCACAACGCCATAAGGTGGAAGATATCGCCGCGCAGATCAAAAAGAAAGACATTGATTATGTGTTTCTTGTCGCCCGCGGCACCTCAGACAACGCGGGAAGATACGCCAACTACCTCTGGGGGGCGAACAATCAAATCCCCCTGGCGCTTGCCACCCCTTCCTTATTTACAATTTATGAACAACCTCCCCGGTTGAAAAACGCACTGGTCGTATCCATTTCTCAATCAGGCATGTCGCCAGATTTAATTGCCGTAGTTAAGGAAGGTCGGAGACAGGGATGCCACACCCTCTCCATTACCAATGCCCCGGATTCTCCACTGGCTGAGGCGGCAGATTTTGTGCTGGATATCTGCGCCGGAGTTGAAGCTGCCACAGCCGCCACTAAAAGCTATACCGCAGAATTGATGTCTGTTGCCATGCTTTCTGCTGCATTAAGTGGCGATCCTCAGCGGTGGGAAGAGCTGGAATTGGTCAGTCAGTGGGCTGAACAGGTTCTCAGCCAGGATGAGGGTATTGCCAGGTTATCCCTTCGGTATCGATATATGCAGCGGTGTGTGATGCTGGGCAGAGGTTTTAATTACTGCACAGCTTTTGAGTGGGCACTTAAAACCAAGGAATTGTCCTATGTCGCGGCAGAGCCGTATTCGACCGCAGATTTTTTGCATGGCCCCATCGCTCTTGTGGAGCCGGGTTTCCCGGTTATGGCAGTGGCACCCTCGGGAAAGGCTTTTTCAACGATACGTGATCCGCTCAAGAAAATGGTGGCAAATAATAAGGTGGATCTGGCTGTCATTACTGATCAGGCATCCCTGTTGGATATCGCGCAGACACCTATTCAATTGCCCAAGGGGATACCCGAGTGGCTTTCACCGATTATTGCCATTATCCCCGGGCAATTATTCGCATACCACCTAACCCGCCACCGTGGATTGGATACCGAATCGCCCAGAATAATATCAAAGGTGACAGAAACAAAATAGGACTTGCCCATGAAACAAAGACAAATTGCAATCATAACTGATTCAACTTGTGATATCCCTACCGATTTGCTCATGGAGCATGACATACAAATAGTACCGCATACGATCGTATGGGGAGAAGAACAACTGCTTGACAGGATAGATATTCAACCTGATGAGTTTTATGACCGCATAGAGAAGGATGACATTGTCCCCACTACAGCCCAGGCGACTGAACAGCAGTTTCTAGAATCATATAAAGCTGCGATAAGCAGAGGATATCGTGAAATTGTTGTTGTCACGCTTTCCAATCACCTGAGCGGTGCCATCCAATCAGCCCAGAATGCGGCAAAGCATGTAGAAACTCCCATCCATGTTTTTGATTCGCTGAGTGTTACCATGTCGCTTGGCTGGCAGGTTCTGGCGGCGGCAAGAGTGCGCGACATGGGGGGATCTATTCAAGATATTCTGCAGAAAATTACCCAGGTGCGTGACCGGGTCTCTTTGTATGTGGGCATGAATACCATAGAGTTTATCCGCCGGGGAGGGAGGATCGGAGACGCGGTTCGTCTGCTGGGCATGATGTTGAACATAAAACCAGTCGTGCGGGTGAATGCCAAACGAGGTGTGGTGGAAGAGGTCGGGCTGGCACGCACTTATCAAAAAGCAGTTGAGATCATGTACACCAGGTTCTTCGATACCATGGATAGAACCAAAAAACTGCACATTGCCGTCCAGCATGGAAATGCCTATGGTGAGGCAGAAAAGCTGGTTCAGCGGATTAAAGATGAGTTCCATCCGGTAGAGATTATGACCAGTATTACGGGACCGGTTCTTGGGATTAATACTGGTCCACGCGCACTGGCTCTGGCAGGATATTACGAGGATTAAGTCCATTTAATTAATTGTGAATATTTGATGAAGATTATCAGGCATTCAGGATGTTATTACTCTCCTGAATGCTATAATTTTTAATATGAGCACAATCCTAATAATTGAAGATGAACCGGAACTTGTAAAAGTCTTGCAATCTTACCTTGAGAAGGCGGGGTACCGGGTGATTTCTGCCAATCGGGGAAATACTGGTTTATCGATGTATGAAAATAATCATCCAGATCTGGTACTGCTGGATCTCAATCTACCCGGCATGGATGGTTTGGATGTTGCTCGAGCTATTCGGCGTAACAAAGACACCCCGATTATTATGCTGACGGCGCGTGTGGAAGAACCAGACCGGTTGGTTGGGCTTGAATTGGGCGCTGATGATTACGTAACCAAGCCATTTTCTCCGCGTGAAGTAGTTGCCCGAGTGAAGGCGGTATTACGCAGAACTGGTGCCAGCGAACGAATTCCGGAGGTTATCCAAATTGGTGAGCTGGTGATTGATCTGGACAGCCATGAAACTATTCGATCTGGTCAACAACTGGATTTAACGCCCACTGAGTTTTCTCTACTCACTGTGCTGGCAGCCCATCCCGGGCGAGTGTATTCACGGCTACAGCTCCTGGAGGCTACACAGGGCACCGCGTATGAAGGCTATGAACGGACAATTGATGCCCATATAAAGAATCTTCGCCAAAAAGTGGAGGTAAATCCGCGGGAACCGGAATTAATTGAAACCGTATTTGGTCTGGGATATCGGTTTAAGCGCCTGGAGCCCAGAAAATAATGAAGATCAGGTTGTTCCTCTCCATGCTCCTGCTGGTCGTTGTCACCGTGATCAGTGTGGCTGTATTTGCCATGATTGGAACCGCCAGAGAAGTGACCCGTTATATTTCGCGTGGCGGAATGATGGGTTTGAACGATGTTGTGGTAAATCTTGAAAATCATTACAAAACATATGGAACCTGGGAAGGTGTGAGCGGCATCATAGAGCGGGCAGGTTTGGAGGGCAATCCAAACCGCCAGGGAATGGGCGCCGGGATGCAAAATCCCGGTAATCAACAACGGCATCTCATTCTCACTGACAGTGAGGGTCTCATTATCATAAGCACGTATCCGGGCATTGAAAAGACCTCCCTTGACGAAAATGAGCTCGCCAGGGCAATACCTATTCGAGCCCGTCTAAACCGGCTGGTGGGATATCTCTATTCAGATGGCTTTGCAAATAATCAACCTGGGATTTTTATGCCCCTGATTGAAAAACTGAATATCGCGGCTTTTAGAGCCGGACTGATTGGGGTGGGGATTGCCATTATCCTGTCCATTGTGGTCGGATCATGGCTCTTGAAGCCGGTCACCCAGCTTACCAAGGCTGCACATTCTCTGGGTAAGGGAGATTTGACCGCGCGTGTAACTGTAAGGGGCAAGGATGAACTTGCCCAGCTTGGTAACACATTTAACCATATGGCTGATTCACTTCAGAAGGCAGAGCAGAGCCGCAGGAATATGACCGCTGATATTGCCCATGAATTACGAACTCCACTGGCGGTGCAAAGGGCATCACTGGAAGCCATGCAGGATGGTGTGTATCCGCTGCGGGCGGAAAATTTACAACCTGTTCTTGAACAGAATATCTTGCTCACTCGTATGGTTGATGATCTGCGTCTTTTGGCTCTTGCAGATGCGGGTGAACTTCGTTTGGAAAAAGTGGATACAGATCTGGGCAGCCTGGTTGGTCGGGTGGTAAAAAGTTTTCAAAGTCAGGCTGACCAACGCAAGGTAAGGATAAATTACCTGCCAGTTGAAGGATTGATTCTGCTTATCGACCCCATTCGCGTGGAGCAAATGATAACGAACATCATTAGCAATGCCCTGCGTTTTACTCCTGAAGGTGGATCCATTGGTGTGCAAGCGACCAGATTGGAAAAAGCATTAAGTCTATCCATTCACGATTCTGGTCCGGGAATTCCGGATGAATCACTGCCCTATGTATTTGATCGGTTTTACCGGACAGACAAAGGTCGGGTGCGGGAAGATGGCGGTAGCGGATTGGGATTGGCAATTGCCAGGCAATTTGCACGTGCGCAGAATGGCGACATCACAGTTCGCAACCATCCTCAGGGTGGAGCAGAATTTACCATTACTTTTAATATAAATTAATACAAGCTTCCTTCAGGAAGCCTGTATTAATGATATTGCAAATAATGTTTATGCCGGTATCCGTTGGGCAACTTCTTCTGCCCATGTGATGATCTGATCCCATTTTCGAAAATCACCTTCGGGTGCTTTCAGCGCCTTTGCCAGCATCTTTTCAAAGAAATTCAACTTGCTGTAATCCATCACCCCTGCAAATAATCCCTCGCAATCGGGGTCAATCATTTCGCGGATAGGTTGCAAATATGCACTGACTATTTTGCGGTTGTCTTCCGTGTCTTCCTTCAGAGTCATACAGACCAGGAACATATGGAAATTTACTTCCTGCAGAATGGTCTGGTTTCGGTTAACAAATGTCGTTACTTCAGGTAATACACTCCCTGCACGGGCAGCACTTCCCAAAATGATGGTATCGTATCCATCCGGGCTTTTTACATGGTCAATGCTCAACAGATCCACGATATGCCCCTTTTCCTGAAGGGTATCCGCGATTCTGCCGGCGATCTCTGCGGTGGAACCTGCCTTGGTGGCGTAAGCTACAAGCACTTTTGTACTCATTTGTGATATCTCACTACGGCTTAAATGCCCATTCACCTGAACGCATAACCGGCTCAATTTGTCCGTCTATGGAAATGCCATCGATATTCATTTCGGAGCATCCAACCATGTAATCAACATGGATGACGCTGTTATTTCCGCCCGCTTCAGCGAATTCTTCTGCGGTCATGGAAGTACCCTTTGCAAGGGTTGTGTTGTATGCCTGTCCAAATGCAAAATGGCTGGCTGCATTTTCATCGTAAAGTGTGTTGTAGAAAAGAATGCCAGACTGCGCAATGGGAGAGCTGTGCGGAACAATGGCTACTTCACCCAATCTGGATGATCCCTCATCGGTCGCAATCAATTTCTTGAGAACTTCATCTCCCACTCGGGCGGATGAATTCACAACCCGGCCACCTTCAAAGCGAAGCTGGAAGCCATCAATCAGCACCCCATTGTAATTGAGCGGTAAACTGGCTGCTACTGTTCCTTCTGCTTCTCTACAGTGTGGCAGCGTGTAGACTTCTTCGGTGGGGATATTCGCGGTAAAGGGGAAACCCATGGCACACTCAGATTGGGCGGCGTGCCATTCATGGCCGCGTGGCAAGCCAATTTTGAAGTCAGTCCCAGGTCCTTTGTAATGTAGTGAGCGGTACTGCTTATCATTCAAGTACTTGCTGCATGCCATCAAAACTTTGACGTGGTCTTTCCAAGCCTGCACCGGATCGGGTTGATCTATACGGCAGAGTCTGAACAGGGTCTCCCACATCCGCTCTTCGGCTTCTTCTTTGGTGAGATTCGGGAAGACCTTTTTACTCCAACCGGGCGTAGGCGCACCCAGTACCAGCCAGTTGATATCGTTTTTTCCGGCAATTTTCAAAAACGGATCCAGTTTCTCCCAGCACACCTGCGTGTATTTGGAAACTAAATCAGGGTCCTGCCCACTCAACAGGTCTGGGTCAAGTCCTGTGATGGTGAGTGCAGCATTACCGGCTTTTGCATTTTCAAAGGGGGCATCTGCTTTCCAGGATGAGAATTCAGTCAAAGCATCTTTGGGTCCGTATTTGAAACGGGCAAGTTCAGTCTCCTCATCTCCGTACATCACATCAACCTGGCGGGCACCCGCTTTGTATGCCGCTTTGGTGATTTCGCGAATTAAAGGTACAGCAGAGATTGGAGCACCGTAAACCATCCCGCCGCGGATCAATAACTTTTGCCCTGGTTGGAGATTTAACCCGACCTGAACAGCGATCTCAGCATACTTTTCCAGCTTTGCCTGAAAATCCTTGATAGCCATATATCCTCCAATAAAGAATATTTACTCTAACTTTTGCTCCTAGTATTATACCGTGCAGGATTGTGCGAAATGGGAATTATATTATCAGCTTAATGCAAACAGCCGGAGGAAACCCTCCAGCTGCTGCGGATGAGAAGATATAGCAGAAATTATCCCAGATAGTCTTTTACAGGTTCTTCCTGAAGGAAGACTAAATTGAGGATACCGGCAATCAGGGATGGGACATTGCCATAAATGATGGTTGCGATCTCGAATACCGCGATCATCTTGATGTCGCTGGCAGTTACCAGTTTGCCCGACATTAACCTGGATGCATAAACTACTTCAAAAATACCCAGAATGAGGGGTAAGACGACTACCGGCAGGCAGATAATGCCCACGATTGAAACAAGAAATCCGAAAGTGACGGACAAACCAGCGATGATATTTAAAATACCACTCACCAGCAGAATGATTTCAATCGCTTCAACTTTGCCAGGTTTTGAACTTGCATTGATTACTGTTTGATTAGACATTTTGACCTCTTTAATTTTCTTTTCTGTGAATATATACGGAGGTCTGCCGGAAGAGTTGCATAAAAAATCGCCATCATTTGATGGCGATTTTCTGGGTTTTATAAGTATTCTTTTAGCTGACGTGCCCGGCGCGGATGCCGTAAACGCCGAAGCGCTTTGCCTTCTATCTGGCGAATTCTTTCACGGGTGAGACCAAATTTTTGCCCCACCTCTTCGAGAGTGTAGGTTCGTCCGTTATCAAGGCCAAACCGTAATCGCAGGATACGCGCCTCCCGCGGCGAAAGCGTTCCCAACACCTCATCTACTTTTTCATGAAGCATATTTCGATAAGCCGTCTGGATGGGGGTGGGCGTGATGTCATCCTCAACAAACATTCCTAATTCAGAATCTTCTTCATCACCAACCGGGCTTTCGAGGGAAAGCGGAAGCCACGAAACGCGCAGCATCCATTGCACCTTGCGTAAGGAAAGCCCCAGTTCGCCAGCAAGCTCATCCACAGTGGGCGCCCGCCCGAGATTCTGTTCCAACTCGTGGGTAAGTTTGTAAAGTTGACGGATTCGGTCAATCATATGCACGGGTACGCGAATGGTTCTGCCCTGGTCTGCGATCGACCGGGTGATAGTCTGGCGAATCCACCAGGTGGCATATGTTGAGAACCGGAAACCTTTATGGTAATCGTATTTCTCAACAGCTTTCATCAAGCCGAGATTGCCTTCCTGGATTAGATCAAGGAAGGGTACACCACGACCAATGTACTTCTTGGCAATGCTGACCACCAGGCGGGTATTTGCCTTAATAAGGTGTTCCCGGGCAGAAATTCCATCTTGAATGGTGGTATCCAGAACGTGTCTACGTTCCTGATCTACCCTGCCGCAACTATACATTTCCTTTTTAGCTGCACGCCCGGCTTCAATTCGTTGTGCCAGACTCATTTCTTCTTCAATATTGAGCAGCGGCACCCGGGACATTTCTTTGAGATACAAGCCGACAGTATCATCAATTGAGATTCGTTCCAGGTCAGAGTATGGATCGAAATCGCTAGGTGGAAGAGGGTCCTCCTCCTGCAGGGAAAAATCATTGTCGTGGTCAAGAATATCCACCCCGCGGCGGCGCAGAGCCACCATCAGCGCGGAGAGGTGCTCGGAGTCATCATCCCCCTCTGGATAAAATTCCATCAAATCTTCCGTGGTCAGGTATCCCTGAACATCGGCTTTTTCGAGCAGCATGCTCATAACCTCAGCGTTTTGTCTATGCCGACTTGAAAAAATCACTTGCACCCTCCTCCTCATACAACGGTTGACTTTCCAGCCTATTCACACCCCCAGATGCGGGTGGCAGTCGTCCGGTGGGATCTGCTAACCAGGTTGCGGTTATTCCACCGGTTGGGTTTGGTGCTCACAACCCCTTTCATTCAAATTCTCACCACAGATAGGGCAAAGCCCCAGGCAATCAGGCTTGCAAAGGGGGCGAATGGGTATTTCAATGGTGAGGTATTCGTGAACCAGCGGTTCTAAATCGATATGGGCATCATCCGGGAGAATCAGATTTGATTCGCTCGCTGTACGGCTGGAAAACGCGTACAGTTCATCGAATTCGGTGTCCAGATGACTGAACGCCGGTTCCAGGCAACGCACACAGTCCAGCAGAGTGTCTGCGTGGAAATGCGCCTGGCACAGCAATCCCTGTGGTGTGCGGCTGATTTTTGCCACACCATGAAAATTGGTGAGGTCCATTTCAGACTGCAAACGAATATTGGGGAATTCAAACTCAAAGTCGCGGTTATAACCAATGGATTGGCTGATGATGAATCCAACATTGAGCCGCAAAGGGTGACGATTTGAGTTCACATGGACTACTTAATAAAGGGATAATTGCAACAAGCGCCTTGAGTATAGCACAAACATTCCAGTAAGTCAATTAATTATGAATATATTCATAAATATTAACATTGACACAATTATATTCTTTTATGAATTTCTATCTTTTAGAGGATAAAAAAATTGGACCAGACGAAAGTGTCTGGTCCAATAAATCAGTGGTGTTTCAATTATTGATTTTGCTGCCAGAATGGCGTGCCGCCTCCGGCACCTGCGCCAGATCCGCGTCCACCGTGTCCCATTCCAGTGCGTGATTTCATCCAATCAGCCTGTTCCTGGGTAAGGGTGCCATTTTCAACAGCCAGGTCAATGGCTTCACCCCGGGCTTTTACCATCAATACACGGAATTCAGTTACTGTCATTCCTTTGTCACTGGCAATCTGGGCATAGGTTTTGCCTTCATCGAGTAGTGCTTCCAATTCTTCTACTGTCAGCCCAAATTCCTTTGCGAGTACAGTAACCATTTCGTTATGAAGCCATCCATCCCGGTCAGATCTGTCGGCCATTTGCTGCCCACGATTTCCGCGGGTCTTCAACCAGTCAGCCTGTTCCTGGGTGAGAGTGCCATTTTTCACGGCCAGATCAATCGCCTCTTCCCGCACCCTTATGATCATCTCACGAAACTCAACCACGGTCATACCCTTTTCACTGGCGATTTGGGCGGGTGTATTGCCTGATGCTATTTCTTTTTCAAGCTCTTCCACTGTCATACCCAATTCGTCTGCCATGGCAGTGACCATTTCATCGTGCATCCAGCCATCACCTGGTAGAGCACCCTGTGAATTGCGGCTCCAACCACCCTGTCCACCGAATCCGGGCGGAGTTCCCGGGTCAGCTGAAACATACATCACACTGCCGATCGAGACTACCAGTACCGAAGCCAATAATAAACCTGCAACAATCTTTTTCATTGTTAATCTCCTTTATCAAATATTTTGATATCCAAAGGATAACTGACAGGTATGAAGAATTTGTGAATAAGATATGCAGATTATGTAGATTTCATAATCTTGGATTATTTACATTATTAGGGTGTGGATTTCGATATTTTGAGATTATTCTCAGCATCCGAATCTAAGTATTATAAATATTATTAATTTTAAGAAAATTTAGTTGGTTATTTTACTTACATCAATCTAAATATAAGAAATTAGTCTAAGCCCAAGTTTGGGAAATTGATAATCATGGAAAACAAGCCGGATTATCATCAGTTAACTCCTCAAAATCAAAACGTGCGTCATATGTAGAAAAATATGTTAGATCAGGCATAAAAGGAAGGGTAGCCTTAAAGTATTTGTTGAAAATTACACGAAAAGTATTAATCGGCGTAATACTCTTATACAAGAGAGAATAATCACCATCAGAAAAATAATACGCATTTAATATTTTAATTCTGTCGTATTTATTCCCGAGCCCAAAATCAAAAGTGCCATGATCTCCCTGCAAAATTATTACAACTGGTCTGGTTGCGGTTTGTTTTATATCACGCACGATTTGCAGCACTCTTTTATTTAAGTAGATTACTTCTTCTAAGTACATAGTATGGTTGTATTTCTTTCTCGAAGGTTGATCCGGATTTAAAGAAAAGAATTTAGTTATATTGGCTGGCCGTCCTTCCGAATCAAATTTGGCAGGTGGATGTGGGGCTAGTATATGTATATGAATTATCCTAGGGCTTGGAGTAGGAGGGAGGTCAGTTACTTTATCAAGCTGGAAAAGTATGTTTTCTCGAACATCAGAATATGGGGAGTTGATAAAATCTTGTGCCCACTGTGGAAGAATCTTTTGGTAATCTAAAATTAGCTTTAGTCCAGTTGAATTATAAAACATAGTTTCAAAAGCTTGAAATCCATCGACAAATTTAGATAATTTGGTTTCTTTGTCTGGTGACATATACTGATCAGAATTCGTAATATTCCCAGCAGAAAACCCGGTTTCAAAAGTAATCAGTTTATATCCTTTTTGGCGAAGAGATTGATAGATAATGTTATTGTTTAAAAGATGTGATAGCTCAAGAAGACTACTTGCTTGGGGACGTATATTATTGATATTTGATGAGTTTAATGATGAATTCAATGAGAGCAGTGTTTGTGCGTAGTTGGATCGGCTACATTCTGCAACGAAGAATCCTTCTTTTCTTAATGAATCCAAAAACGATGAATTATCAAAATCAAAACGATTCATAAGTACGTCACTGCGAGTATATGAATCAAGAATAATATAGTAAATATCTGGAGAATCTGAATCAACAGTTGGGGTAATTATTGGAATATCGCTACTGCTGACATCTATTGTTCGAATTTCTTCATATGCTTTTCTCATTTCATAGGAAAATATTTTCCCGATTGGAAAAATGAAAATTGCTAATGCGATGATATTTAGAGGAAAGATAATTCCTTTGACTTTTACCTTTCTAATAAGCCAACCAGCAATGACCAAGGTGATTAATGATAAAAATATCAGAAACCGATGTCTAAGAATATTTATCAAGAAATTTTCGATATAGTCTTTTGTTTGAAGAATATGTCCGTAAGAAAAGAAAAGTAATAAAAATACTAATGAAAACAATGACGCTTGTGGAATTGATCTAAAGATTAATACAGACAGACCAAATGATAATCCTGCCACCAGACACGATACAATCACCGGACGTAAGAGCATCCATATTTCTAATTCAATAACGTTGTGGGCGTACATAAACGCAGCTGGATAGATTGAAAAAAAGAATAAGAAAAATGGCAGTGAAAACACTTTAACTACACTCTTTCGTATATTGGAAATCTTGTTCATTATGTACATTAGTTGCTCCAGATGGTCATTATCAAATGGATTATATCAAGGTAGTGTTTAATGGTTGATATTTCGGATCATTGGAGAAACGGTGCGTGTAAGATTTGGTTGAGGCGTGGATTGTACATACAATGCTAGATAGAGCTCATTTCTTCATTTTGAATGATAGATTGGTACAGCAATTACCAAAGATCCAAATCTATGGATCTTTGGTAATTTACTTTATTATCACAACGTCAACTTGAAAATATATTTCACGAAAACCCTAATATCCTTATCATGAAGTAAAATTTGTTAATAAGGCGATCTTCGTCATACCAAGATTAATAATTTTTGAAATTTATGAAAATTTGCATCGCTACTGAAAACCCGGGGAAACTGGAAGAATTCCTCTCTCTCCTAAATGGTCTGCCTTTTATGTTTGTCACCGCTCGCCAATTAGGCATTGAACTCCATGCCGAAGAGACCGGCAATACTTACCGTGAGAACGCGCAAATCAAAGCCCATCTGTATGCAAAAAGAACCGGGCTGCCCGCCCTGGCAGATGACACCGGATTGGAAGTACAGGCGTTGCAAGGAGCACCTGGGTTGCATTCGAAACGCTATCTGCCAGATCCTGGAGCGACGGATGCCGATAGAAGAAAGTTTTTGATTTCAAATTTGCAGTTATTTCCACGCCCATGGAAGGCGCGTTTCACATGTACCGTCTGTGTAGCATTACCTGATGGAAGCGAATGGTTTACCAGTGGTGAATGCAAGGGCGAAATCATACCTGAGGAGCGCGGGGAGAATGGCTTTGGGTATGATCGCATCTTCCTCCTCCAGCCGCAGGGGATGACCATGGCAGAATTATCTCCAGCGCAGAAGAATACACACAGCCATCGTGCCCGGGCTTTGGTTGCTGCCATTCCCATTCTCAACAGATTAAACAAGGAAGGCAGGCTGAAAGATGGACCTAATTCAGGTTAGTACGCATAGCTGGTATGCCCACAGCCGTATTTATGAATACAATAGCGGATTAATTGAATCAGATGGGTTGGTCTGGCTGATCGATCCTGGTATGGCTCCCGATGAAGTCCTTTCAATCAAAGATTTTTGTTTAAGTAGAAATTGGCAGATTCAAGCTGTATTAATGACCCATTTTCATTTTGATCATGTTCTTGGTGTAAATGCATTTGAAGATGCCATACGAGTGGCGCATAAGAAATTTATGCCTGAATACAGCCGCATGAAAGAAAGCAGCCGTAAAGCTATTGATGGATTAATTTCTGAAGGGGAGATGGAGATGCCAGTTTGGGGATGGGAAGTGTCCCCTGACTGGGAGGTAAACCGCACTCAATCTTTTCTGATCAATGATCTCGAAATTCTGGTACTACCTTTGCCAGGACACACGGCTGATCAAGTGGGTTTATATGTTCCGCAGGACCGCACTTTATTCGCTGCCGATACCCTGTCCGATATCGAAATCGCTTTCCTTAGCTACGATTCCACTGCTTATCAGAAATCATTGGAACGGGTAATACGTTACCCGGTTGAGCGAATAATCCCGGGACATGGTAATCCGTCAGCAAACCTGAGAGAAAGCCAGGAACGAATCAATCGCGATCTGGATTATATACGCTATCTCAGAAAGGTTATAAAGCGGATGACTACTCGAGGCGCATCCCTTTCTGAAGTGCGGAATGCATGTATGGATTTGCCCATCCTAAAACCTGAGGACAACAGGAATTCACATATTTGGAATATTGAGAGTGTATTTCTGGAGATGGGTGGTGATGCTAAAGGGGAAAATATCGGCTGGAACCGCGAATGGGATTAACTTAATTATTTACTTGATTTCCCGGTTGCAAGTATTTCAATCCGGTGGATAAAATTGCTTTTGCCATCAGTATATGCATCCCGGTCAGCCATATGCTCTTTTGCAAGCATAATTTTTAATTCTGCATATGCATCTGCTTCATCAGGATGAGCACGTAAGTAATCCCTGAAGGCAATATGCCTTTTCCAGAATGAAGAATCCATCTCCACCACATGCAAATGGAAAGTATCTTCATGAATTCTATCTTTATAAAAATAGCGTCTTTCAGGTAATTCATCTTCAAATTCAGGAACATAAATATAACCCATCGGTGCAATAATTTTGATTAGGCTTTCAGTTTCCTGCAGGGAAGTTATTGCTGCCAGAATATCTATTGTGGGTTTAGCAATCATGCCGGGAATGGCTGTGCTGCCAATATGTTCAATCCGGGTAAAAAACTCTCCTGCTGTACGCAGCAGGTTTTGCTTTTCTATTTCAAATTTATCTGTCCAGAGTGGATCATATTCAGCCAGGCTGACCGGCCGATAACTTATCATTGGATAAAAACCAGTCCGAGTATCCAGGACAGGATAATAATGACAGATACAATCACAAATATGATTCGCTGGGTGCGCATTCGCCGCTGATCACGCGACAGGCCGCTTTTCTTGGTTTTATTATTTGCCATTGGTTTTTCAAGTCACTTTCTGCCGGTAATTATAATCTGCCTTGGATATTAAAGACCAACCCTGGCAAAACCAGGGTCGGCCTTTTTGTTGATATTCTGTGTTAATATCGCAAAATCGCTGCGATATTTCCTACCTGCTCCAGTTCAGTGGATTCATGGATGACTTCCACATCTCCACCTGAATGCAATACAGATCGTACTGCCATATCAACAACATCCACTACCTTTTCAGTCTTCCCTGAACAAACGGGACATGAATCAAGCTGATGGGGAGTTATCAAACCGCAAGCCTGGCAGCGGATGCCCTGCGAAACAAATCCTTCTTTGAACATCAGGGTCTGAACTCTGTGGCCGCTGATTGCAGATAATACGTTTTCAACACCCACCGCGCCGCCTGTACCTTTGGCAGATGCTGTGATGGCGGTTTCAATTAGCTTGTGCTCGCGTTTTACCTCGGCTTGATGACCAGCCTGCATTGCCTTGTGAAGGACCTCCACATGACTCGCGGTCATGGATATGGGGAAGGTGCCGACAACCAGACTCTGCCAGTTTTTTGGAAATTCAGTCAGGAACGCCTTCACATTGTCATCTGTACCGCCAATCAATACCCTGCGGATTTTTCGGGTTTCAAGAAAGTGAACAGCGAAATCAACAGACGATTTTAGGTTGCGATCCACAACTTCATCTTCATAACCGGTTCGACCTGCAACCCCACCTCTTCTGCCTGGGAAGGTTGATGCACCGCCACGTTTGACATGTTTTACCTCCTCCCCCATGGTTCCTTCCTGTTCTTCCAATTCGCCCAGGTGGAAGTAAAAGAGACGAGCTCCCTGTTTGTCAACAAGGACTACACCATACCCGCCGTATGAATCCCAAATATCTGCCAGCGGTTTGAAATGTGGATGATCACTGATCCATACCCTGCTTTGAACAGTAACCGATAATGGATAAGCTTTAAAGAATCCATCTGCTGCACAAGAAAAGATTGCTACACTTCTGCCAGACCAGTCATATTCATGCGCAAAATATTGCTCAACTTTCTCTACATCCCTGGGTAGATCCAGATCTTTGAGCATGCTCCTGAGTCTCAGCTTATAGGCATCGGCATTACCCTGGGCTGGCTCAGTGTTTAAATATAGACTGAGTACCTGGTTTTTTGATGAGTACTGTAACAGCTCACGCAATTCGCTTTCAGTCAACATATGCCCCTCCTTACGATATAGGGAATGAAGGCGTACTATGTTTATGGGCGAGATTCGAGCTTCAGTTCTATCTCCTTTTCAGAGCCATTTCTAATAATTGTCATAGTGACAGAATCGCCAGGATTCTTATTGTTTATTAAATATTTAAGGAGATCACCAAATGTGAGGATGCGCTGCCCGTCGATGGCGGTGATCAAGTCACCTCCTTTAAATAAACCCTGAATATTTGTGGTTACATTACCGGGTTTGAGACCAGCTTTATCTGCCGGACCGCCAGGAACGATACTGACAATATAAGCCCCGGTTGATTGCGGTAATCCCAGCTCCTCCTGCAATGTTAGTGAGAGAGAGGGCAAGCTGGATAACCCTAAATAAGGGTAGTCGTATTTGCCATTTTCAATTAATTCAGGAACAACCCGTTTAACAATGTTAATTGCGATGGCAAATCCAATACCAATGTTACCGGAATCTCCGCTGAGTGAAGGTCCACTTGTGCGGATGGCGCGATTGATGCCAATTACTTCTCCCTGCAGGTTTAGTAAAGGACCACCAGAATTTCCGGGGTTGATGGCCGCATCCGTTTGGATAAGATCGCCCGCGGTATACACGCTGCCGTCCTGAGTCTGATGCATGGAGTCCAATGTTCTTCCGAGCGCGGATACAATGCCAGTCGTCATTGTGCCATCCAACCCATAGGGGTTTCCAATGGCTACCACAGTCTGACCAACCCTGATTAAATCTGAATTCCCCAGGGGCAGCGGAATCAACTCCTCGTCGGGTGCTTCAATTTTCACTACGGCTATATCAGAATCTTTGTCTGTCCCTATTACTTCTCCACGGGCTTTGAAACCCGAAGGGAAATCTATTTCAATATCCTGCGCTCCTTCAATGACATGGTAATTGGTTATGATGTGCCCTTCTTTATCATAAACAAAACCCGAGCCTTGACCGCTGCCCATGCCTGATCCAACCATGATGGCAACCACACCAGGGCTTGTTCTTTCATATAATGCCACCTGTGCATCAGACAGGTTAGCATACGCCTGGGTATCGAGTACCTGTTGGGGAAGTGCCGCCATTTGGGTGGGGATTTTCGCTGCAACTGTAGGGATTTGCTCAACTTGATCGAATATTTCACCACCCAGATTCATAGGCGCGCCACAGGCGAGCATGGTGGAGAGAATTAAGATTACCGGTAGTAGAATTTTTACCTTTTTCATAGTACCTCTGGTCCGGGAGATTGGGTATGGTTATTGATTTCTCCCGGCTAATTTTCTAAATACAGATTTATCTTCCTCGGATAGGTTGCGAGGAATGGTCACCTTGATACGGGCATAAAGGTCTCCATGCTGTGCTGGAGTTTTTATACCTGGCATTCCCCTCCCGCTCAAGCGGAAGGTTTGCCCGGGTTGTGTACCCGGTGGAATGGTTAGCAAAACTGATCCGCCTGGAGTACTGACATTCACCTGACCACCCAATATGGCTGTGTACAGATCGATGGTTGCATCGGTGTACAGGTCGTTTTCCTTCCTTTCGTACCGTGGATCAGATAAGACTTCCACAACGAGGTAGAGATCCACCTGCATATTGGCTGCAGAGCCGGCGGGTACACGAACCTTGGTACCGGTTTTTGCGCCGCGGGGTATCTTAACCTCAAGGCGTGAAGAACCTGATTGGATCGTGCGAGTGGTTCCGTTGAATGCTTCCATCAGGGAGATTTGGATAGGTTGTTCCATTGAACGGGGAGCATGTGTGCGTTGCGTAGTTCGCCCGCCTGTGTTCATTCCAGCTCCAAAATCGCCAAAAATCATGCGGAAGAAATCAGAGAAACCTCCCCCGCCAAAGATATCTCCGAGATTGTCGACCTGCACCCTGCGTCCGGCACCCTGACCAGTGTTGTACCACTGCTCCCAGTTGAAACTTCCCGGCGAGCCACCACTCTGCTGGTAATTAAAGTACGAATCGCCGAGTTGATCATAGCGAGAGCGTTTTTGTGGATCACTCAGTACCTGGTATGCTTCATTGATTTCTTTAAACTTATCTTCTGCTTTTGTATCCCCCGGGTTTTTATCAGGGTGAAATTTCATAGCGAGCTTGCGATAAGATTTTTTAATTTCCTGATCAGAAGCACTTCGTTCAACGCCAAGTGTTTTGTAATAGTCTTTGTATTCCATAGCTACCCTTAATTATGAACTGTGAGCATATTAAGTCAATATCCGTATGACACATCTAATAATCTTCTAACAGATATCTAAACCCAAATTAATCTGGATTTATCTGCCCCGGATGTTTTTGGAGTGTTTGTGAGGAAATTTGAATGTGTAGTAATGCCAATGGAAATTAAACCCAAATAGTGGGTTTTTTGAATTCGACCATTATGCATTTTGGGATATAAAAATATAATAAGCTTAGGTAGCCGTTTAGTGGGTATCAAGTCGGGAGGGGAAAATGGAACCAATGCAATGCCCTTCGTGTGGAAGTCCTGCGGTGAAGAAAACGCACTCATCCGAATACCGGTGCGACAACTGCTATACAATTTTCTCACTCCCCCATGTGAATGAATCAACAGTCGATGGCAGGCCGTGCCATTTTTGTAAATATGTAAACGATAAAGATGCGCGATATTGTGGCGGCTGCGGGGGGTTACTACTTAAGAGCTGTAGAAAATGCGGAAATGATGTATGGGTTGAGATGGCACATTGTCCAGAATGCGGGGGTTCACAATTTGATGACCAGCACAGCATGGGTTCAGATCTTTATGATGTGATATTAACACCAGGAGGACGGGATTATCAAAAAATACAGGTTATCAAAATCATTAAACCGCTAAATAATTTAAGTCTGGCTGAAGCAAAGAAACTTTCAGAAAATAAATCCAGAATTGGAGCGAACCTGCCCCTCCAGGATGCAAGTGAATTAAAATACAAAATTCAGCAGCTGGGCGGCATAGCGGAAATTGAACCTTCACATAGTGACATGATATCGAAAATTGAAATCCTCGAATACCGGTTATCAAGGGAATCAAACAGCAGGTCCTGTTTGACCGTATTCATATTCCTTGTATCCGTGTGGATGTTATATGGAATACTGACGCAGTGAAATATGATTAAAAAATCCAAAATTGGTATCTTGACAATGTTACGTAACACTGCTATTATTACAGTGGAACTGTCAAGGAGCGAGGGTGTATGTTAGAACTCGAAAACCAGCTGCTGGTTCATGAGCTGGCAGAGAGAGCGGGGGTATCCGTCAGGACGATCCGCTACTATATCGCAGAAGGGTTGTTGCCAGCCCCTACCACCCGCGGACGGTATGCATATTACAGCGAGGAGTATCTCGATCTTATCGAGTTGATCCGCCGCCTGAAAGACGCATACCTGCCGCTCAGGGAGATACGCTCCTTGGTTCTCAATCTACCTTCGAGAGTTGTGGGGCAGATTCTTGAGAAAAATGCAGGACTTCCGCAGGAAGAGTTACTGACAAATATCCGTCGACTTGCGGAACTGTATCAAAAGGAAGAAGAAGACGCCCGTGAGGAAAGAACATCAAACCGGGTTTTGGATGATACCGCAACCAGTTATGCTGATAAGTTGCTCAAAATCCAGGATGCGCCGGCGCCATTCTCTTCCAAGTTAAAACAATCGACTGATCTGCTCAGCCGACCCAGGGAATTGCAGAGGAGCGATAAAAGAAAGATAATCGAATCTTCAGACGCTATTGACAATGATATTTCATCAGATCCATTCGATGAAGATTTTTCTAAAACCACATGGGTCAAGATCGAGATAACGCCTGGGATAGAAATCCACCTTAGTTCAATTAAATATCACCGTTTCAAGGATCGCATCAAAAAGCTGGTTTTACTGGCACGTGATCTGTTCTTGTAAGTAGATTGGGAGGGACTGCCCGGCGCTTCTCAATCCAAATCCGCCGGGTAATAGGGAGGAACCTATGTCTCATCCTGTTCTGCAACTGCGCCTATCTGCCGATGGCAACCTTATTCATATTCATCAAAAAACCGAAAGAATTATTGAATCGGTCATAGTATCACCGCACTTAATCGCTCCGAAAGACCGTCCACCACTGCGCCTGGCACTGGTACTTGACCGTTCAGGGTCAATGTCGGGAGAGAAGCTCGATTATGTCAAGCGGGCAGCATTAACTGTGCTGGATATGCTGGATGACCGGGATATGGTTGCGCTGGTGGGATACGATAACCAGGTAAGGGTTTACTCACCTTGTGTTCGGTTGACAAATGAAAACAAAGCAATGCTGAAGAGCGCTATAACCGAAATACAAACTGGAGGAATGACAAATCTTTCCGGAGGCTGGTTGAATGGCTGCCGCCTGATTGGAGAGGTGCTTGACTCCCAGTCTGTCAACCGCTGCCTGTTGTTAACCGACGGGCTCGCGAATGAAGGTATCGTGGATGTGGAAGAATTAGCCTACCATGCCGCAGAGATTTTCAGCCGTGGAGTATCCACTTCCACTTTTGGAGTCGGGCATGACTACAACGAGCGATTGCTTGAAGCGATCGCAAACCGGGGTGGAGGCAGATACTACTTCATCGGCAATGTACGCGATATCCAATCAATTTTTATACAAGAGCTGGAGGGATTGACCAATATCACCGCCCGCAATATCCGAATGAGGGTCGAATTGCCTTCTTCCATCACGCTTGAAGTAGTGGGAGACTGGACGAATAAGCTGGAAGGCAGTGTTTTAACTATTGAAATCCCAGATATGTATGCCGGCAAAGAGAATATGATCTTCTTGAAGGCGATCGTTCAACCTGCCGAAGTGGATACTCAGGTGGAGTTGACATTTACAACAACCGCAGATGGAGAAGATGGCTCTCCATTGAAATCAGAGGGAATCATTCAATTCACTGTTAAAGGAAAAGACGAAGTCGAGGCGCAGAAGATCGATATGAAATTTATGCGCCGCTACAAACATGTTGAAGCAGCCATCGAAGCGGAGAAAGCTTTAATAATGGAAAAAAGTGGATTGCGGCAGGAGGGCTCTCTACATCTTCGAACTTACCTGCAATCAGCAGCGCCCTACCTGGCCCAGGAAGATATAAAAGAGCACTATGAAACTTCCAATGAAATTGAGCATGGCATGGATCTGATGATGCAAAAAATGCGGCACATGCGCAATTACAATGCGCGGAGATCCAACAGCCCGCAAGCTGATCAGACTGACAAGGATAAAAAACCGGGAAGCAATTAAAAAGCTTGCGGTTACCGGTTGGATAGCCATTCAGGGGGATGGCAAACAGGGGGATACCCCAGGGGCAACCTGTTGAGGGGGAACAGGTAAGAGTCTGCCCCGGCACCGTCTGGGGATATTTCAGGCGGTATGATCGGGGCAGAGTGCCTTGGGGTTTGTACAACAGGAGGAAAAATGAAGCTGTTTCGCTGGTGCGTCTTTATGGATGAATATCTTCCAGGCGGGAATAGAAATAGGTTGGATTTTCTTCGCCATCCGAGCGGTTCTGTGATGGTGTATGGTTTCGAGCCTTTTGACAATAAAAAAATACTGGGTAATCTACAACAGGCGCTCCTGTCAGAGGATAATCCTGAGAATACGATGGCATCAGCATCGCTTTCCCGCATTCTGGAAAAAAGGGGTATGACAGAATCGTGCTGGTTGAATAGTTTACAGGCGGTAACAGAATTGGGGATGGATATTTCGTTCTTCCTGGACTTTCCCCTGCCCGATTGGCTTGCAGACATCGTGCCCGATGATGATGCTGTGCTATACTAATTTTCATAGTGGTCTTACCTATACCCAGTAATTGCCCCCTTTCATTTTATGGACCCTGACCCAATAAAACTCACAAATGAGCAAAAGGATATCGCTTACCCCATCCGGTCTGCCAGGATGTACCTGACCGGACCGGCTGGCTGCGGCAAGACAACCATCGGTGTAGAGCGTCTGTATCGGATGTTGATAGATGGCATTCCTGCAGACCAAATCCTTGTGCTGACACCGCAGCGTTCTCTGGCTGGTGCTTATCACGAGGTACTTACCTGTGAAGACATCCCGCCAGGTGGAATGGTCGATATCCTCACCATGAATGGTCTGGCTCAGCGAATGATCAACTTGTTCTGGGCAATGCTGGCTCCGAATACAGGTTTTGCTTCGGTTACCGCTTCTCCCAATTACCTGACCATTGAAACGGCCCAGTATTACATGGCGAAGATTGTGGAGGAAAAACGTGTTCGCGAAGGCTATTTCGCGGCGGTCAAGATGGATCCACACCGTTTGTACAGCCAGCTTTTGGATAATCTAAACAAAGCTGCCCTGGTGGGGTTTCCTTATCCGGAAATTGGCGACCGGTTGAAATCTGCCTGGAGTGGACCAACCAGTCAGCTAAGAGTATATGACCAGGCGCAGGATTGTATTAATCTATTCCGCGAGTTTTGCCTCGAAAACCACCTGCTTGATTTTTCCCTGCAGATGGAACTGTTTTACAAACATCTGTGGGAGAGTTTGCTTTGCCGGCAATATCTCATTGACCGGTACCCACACCTTTTGGTCGATAATCTCGAAGAAGATACTCCAGCAACACACGATGTACTCCTTTCATGGGTTCCATCCACCGAAACCACATTGATAATCTGCGATCAGGATGCTGGGTACCGCCAGTTCCTCGGCGCGGATCCGCTTTCTGCAGAACGATTGTCTGGTCTTTGCGATGAAGTAATAACCATGCAAAAGGCTTTTGTGACGCCTGCCCCCATCCACAATTTTGTAGAGCAAATGGCCTTTGTCAGCCGGCAGAAGGATGATCTCCCAAAAACTGACGAGCCCATAGAAAACCTGGCAGTGCATCTGGAATTCACCACGCACCATTTTTTTCCCCAAATGCTGGATGCCTGTACAGAAACGGTCCGCAAACTGGTACAGGAAGAGAATTTCCTGCCAGATCAGATAGCTATTCTGGCGCCATTTATGCCTGATACATTGCGATTCAGTCTGACCCGGCGATTGGAAGAATTGGATATTCCGGTCAGAACAATTCGACCATCGCGCTCATTGCGCGATGAAGCTTATGTCCGCTGTTTACTGACCCTTGCCAAACTAGCGCATCCAGATTGGCTTTTACCACCCCACATCCAGGATGTAATTCATATGCTGCATGTAGCAATTGAAAGCCTGGATCTGTTACGAGCCTCCCAATTGGGGAAAATTATTTATCGCCGGAAGGCAGATCAATTCTCACTATCTGATTTCAACCAGATTAACAGGTTGGAGAAGGACAAGATCACCTACGTGTGCGGCAGCCGCTATGATCATTTGCGTGAATGGATTGATCTTTATCAACAGGAGCCGGTAAAGGAGTTGGATATCTTCTTGAGGCGGATCTTTGGTGAGGTTTTATCTCAACCCGGTTTTGGATTCCACACTGATCCCAACGCGGGAGAAATAACCGCCAATCTCATTGAATCCGCAGCTAAATTCCGACTGAATACACAAAACACTGTCACGGATGATGTGCATGTGGGAAAGGAATTTCTACAATCGGTGGAGAATGGACTGGTCGCTGCCCAGTACCTGCGTCAGTACCAGCAGGATTCTACCGGCTCAGTATTCCTTGCTCCAGCTCACACCTACCTGATGCAGAATAAACCTGTCGATGTGCAGATCTGGCTTGATATTGGTTCCAATGGCTGGTGGGAAAGGCTCGAGCAGCCGCTCACCCATCCGTTTGTCCTGAGCCGTTCCTGGAGTTGGGAAAAGAAATGGACGGATACAGAGGAATACGCTGCCAATCAGCGGACCATGTACCGGCTCGCCGCTGGTTTGATGCGTCGCTGCCGGAAAAAGATTTTCTTTCATTATGCAGAAATCAATGAACAGGGTTTCACCCAGCAGGGTGAATTGCTGAAGGTACTTCAAACCTCAGCGGTTAAATCTCAATATTTCAAACGGAATGACGGTAGTGACGGAGGATCTGATGCCTGAAAAATACCGTCCCGCACAACAGGAAATTCTAAAATACAAGGGCGGCTGGATGGGCATCTCCGCGGTGCCAGGCAGCGGAAAGACCTTTACGCTCTCTGCGTTGGCGGCAGAGATTATTCGTAACGGTAAATTGGAAATTGATCAGGAAGTACTGGTGGTTACCCTCGTCAATTCAGCCGTTGAAAACTTTTCACGCAGAGTATCTACTTTTCTGGAAGATATCACCATCCTGCCCGGGATGAGCTACCGGGTGCGAACACTACACGGATTAGCCCACGATATTATCCGGCAGCGACCGGCGATGGTTGGGCTTGCAAATGATTTTTCCATCCTTGATGAACATGCCACAGGTCAGATCCTTACCCAGGCAGTGCAAACCTGGATTCAAATGCATACACCCGATTTGCATGAGCTGATAGATGGAGGCTCTGAAAATGCGAACTTTGCATACATATGCAAAAAAAACCTGCCAGATGTATTAAAAGATACCGCGCTGGCTTTTATCCGCACAGCCAAAGATCGCCAGGTGACACCCGAAGAGTTATATCAAAACTGCCAGCGCCATCCCCGCAAATTAAGCCTGGCAGAAATGTGCACACAGATTTACGCCGACTACCAGCGTGCGCTGCAATATCGAAATGGGTTGGATTTCGATGACCTGATTCGTTTTGCGCTGACCATGCTTCAGGAAGATGATTTGCTGGTTGAGCGCTTGCGGCACCAGTTTCCATATGTTCTTGAAGATGAAGCACAGGATTCCAGCCGTTTGCAGGAAGAGATCTTGCGTTTGCTTTCAGGTGAAGGCGGGAATTGGGTGCGCGTAGGCGATCCTAACCAGGCGATTTTTGAAACCTTTACAACGGCATCGCCCCAATATTTACGCAATTTCATCCGCGAAAAAGATGTTGTATCCCGCCCTCTGCCGGCCAGCGGACGGTCCGCTCGTAAAATCATCCAGCTGGCAAACTATCTCATTGATTGGACGATGAATGAGCATCCCAATCCGGATGTACGATCTGCTCTGGATAAACCATATATTGAACCGGTTGGGGCAGATGATGCTTCACCAAACCCATCGGATGATACCGCCAGCATCATCACCGTTACCCAGGTTTACCCATCTGACAGCGAGCTGGAAAAAATTGCCAAATCGGTAAAGGGCTGGCTGGTAGCTCATCCTGATGAAACAGTCGCCATCCTCTCGCAGAATAACCGGCATATGGAATCGATGTCTGAAGTTCTTGAAGCGTTATCTGTACCATATATCGAATTGCTGCGAAGTACTTCCACCACCCGCCAGACTGCCAGCCAGATTACCCAGGTTTTACGTTATCTGGTGGATCCGGTCAACACCAAACTTTGTCTGGATTGTTATAAGACCTGGAAATCGGTAACCAGCGGGTTGGAAATGGATTCAGGGGCAGTTCAAGCGGGTGTTGTTATCCTCAAAAAACTGAACGACTTATTCACCTTTTTCCATCCGACCGGGTTGGACCCCCTGGATGAATTGTCGAATAATATTGATCAGGATGCCCAAGCATTAAATGATCTCTATGAATTTCGCCTGCAAATTCGAAAGTGGTTATCTGCCACCCTGATGACAATCGATCAGACGGTCCTCACCATTGCGCAGGACCTGTTCAATGAACCTGCTGACCTGGCGTTGGCGCATAAACTGGCATCTTATCTCAACCAGATGAGCCGTTTGCACCCTGACTGGCGGTTGCCCGAATTTGTTCTGGAACTCGCCACATTTGCCGGGTATGCACGTAAATTGCCGGGGTTCAGCGCAGAAGATGATGGTTTTGATCCGGATAAATACAAGGGTAAGGTAGTTCTCGCCACCTTGCATAAAGCCAAGGGATTGGAGTGGGATAAGGTCTATCTCACATCTGTGAATAACTTTGATTTTCCTTCCGGCACAGCGGGTGACGACTTCCTCTCAGAAAAGTGGTTTATCCGAAACAAGTGGAATCTGACCGCTGAATCACTGGCCGAGTTGGATGCATTAATGGGTGGACCTGATCTCCCGCGGGGAGAAGCAACCCTCATTGACCGCAATAAACTAATTGGTGAAAGACTACGCCTACTTTATGTAGGTATCACCCGGGCGAAGCGGGAACTGGTGATAACCTGCAACAGTGGTTTGCGAAATCAGGCAAAGGCAGCGGTTCCATTAATTGCCCTGGATGATTTCTTGAAGAGCCAGAAATAATGAAGAGGATGCATGGATCTTAAAGATTTCACTTTCAGCCAGAATGCCCTGCAGGATTTTCAGGATTGCAACCTGAGATTTAAGCTACGCTATGTTGATCGGCTCGCTTGGCCTGCAGCGGAGACGGATGACCAGCTTCAATTTGAAAAGCATCAAAAACAGGGGAATGATCTGCACCGCCTGATACAACAAATGGTGGCGGGCGTGCCAGAAGAGAAGTTGTCGCTCGCCATTGATGACCCACAGGTGCAATTATGGTGGGACGCATTTCATGCCGGTCAGGAATATCTGGCGCCGGTCTTCGATACGGATCCGAGTATTGTCCGGCTTGCTGAACACACTCTGATCGGTCGGCTGAATGGCAGGCGGCTGATGGCAAAATTCGACCTGCTCGTCATCTATCCTGGTAAAAAGCTCTGGATTTATGATTGGAAAACCACGCGTTATGCCTCCAGTCATGAAAAACTGGCCGGGAAAATTCAAACCATGTTGTACCCCATGATTGCTGTTCAGGCAGGTGCTCACTGGAATTTAGGCAAAGCCTGGCAGCCTGAACAAATTGAAATGGTTTACTGGATGGCTGCAGATCCTCGCAATCCGGCTCATTTCCCTTACCATTCCAGTCAATATCAGGCAGACAGGGAATTTATTTCCGCTTTGTTGGATGAAATCAAACAACTTCCAACGGATGGATTTGAAAAGACACTTGATATCTCGCGTTGCCGGTTCTGTCCATACCGGTCATATTGTGACCGGGGAGTGCAACCCGGTTCCATATCTGAGCGGGAAGATGCAGAAGATGATATTCTCTCAGGTTTGGGTGATGTAACTGCAATTGAGGAATAAATGCGATTAATTCAGGAATATCCACGCTACCGGTGGGTCTCTGCTCAGGGATTGGAGATTTCCCGGGATGTTCTGGAAGCCTGCGGAGGTAACACTTTTATCGCTGGCATTTTGACCCGGCGAGGTTTTTCAGATCCCCAGGCGATCCGTTCTTTCATTAATTTGGATGAATATACACCAGCATCGCCCTTTGATTTCCCCGGGATGGCTGTTGCGGTTGATAGGATCCGGCTGGCAGCCGCCAAAAATGAACGCGTCCTTGTTTGGGGTGATTTTGATGTGGATGGTCAGACCTCAACAACCATTCTGGTAACCGCATTCCGTGAGCTGGGTCTGGATGTTTCGTATCATATTCCCTTGCGGGAGAGTGAAGGGCATGGAATTCACATCCCTACCCTTGAAAGGCTACTGGGCGGGATTGATCTGGTAATTACCTGCGATACGGGAATTGATGCCTCAGCCGCGGTACAGTTTATTCGCTCCCGCGGTGTTGATGTAATCATCACCGATCACCATGAATTGCCCGAGGTTTTGCCAGAAGGGGCGGTCGCGATGATTAATCCGCATTTTCTGCCGGATGATCATCCGCTCGCTACATTACCCGGTTGTGGAGTTGCATACAAGCTGGCAGAAGCGCTTCTCACTGAAGATCGTTACCGGGAAACTTGCCATAGCTTGCTGGATCTCACTGCCCTGGGGTTGGTGGCGGATGTGGCTGAACTGCGGGGAGATGCCCGTTATCTCTTGCAGCGTGGTCTGCAGGTTCTTCGGCGGAATAGCCGACTGGGTTTGGCAAAGTTATTCGGTCTGATCGGGTTAAATCCGGCGGGAATAAATGAAACTGATATCAGTTTTCAACTTGCACCACGACTGAACGCGGTCGGCAGGCTTTCAGATGCCAACACCAGTGTGGATTTATTTACTACAACTGATGAACCACGCGCAGCGTACCTGGCACAGGATATGGAAGGTTTGAATGCCCGGCGCAAGCTGCTCAGTTCGCAGGTGTTTCAGGCTGCCCTGCAGCAAATTGAGCAGAACCCAGCCTGGCTGAATGATCCGGTACTGGTCCTTGTCCATCCGGAGTGGGTGGGGGGTGTGCTGGGGATCGTCGCCTCACATCTGGTGGGTAGATTCAACCGTCCAGTCTTATTATTGCGAAGCAATCCCAATGGAATTGCTGCCGGCTCGGCCCGTTCCATAAATGGTTTGAATATTATTCAGGCTATCCGCTCACACGCAGATATTCTGAATGGCTGCGGCGGGCATGCAATGGCTGCGGGTCTGTCCCTGCCTGCAGACCGGGTTCAGGAATTCCGCCAGATGCTGGCTTATACCATTCGCGGCATGATCGCGGAAGGGCAGGTTGAGCAGCCGGTGCTGGATATTGACGGTTCTCTTTCAGTCGCGATGGCGGCAGATTTTGCCTTCAATCCCGACTCAGAAATTGTCGAACTTGAAAAACTGGCACCTTTTGGTCAGGGTAACCCCGCCCCGGTGTTTGTTATGAACAGGGTCAGCATACAAGAATCACTTTTGATTGGAAAAGCCAGGGATCACTGGTTACTCAATGTGGTTGATCAGAGTGGAGAACAGGCGAAGATTTTCTGGTGGCAGGCTGCGGATCTGACTCCGCCCGAAGGCTGGTTGGATGTGGCTGTTACAGCCCGCATAACCACCTGGAAGGGGGAGACCCAGCTCCAACTCGAATGGGTTGATGCCTGTCCATTACCTGAAAATGTGCAGGCAGAATTACCCGCGGTCAATATTCAATATCTGGATTACCGCGGAGAACACGATCCCATGGGTATTCTGGAAGAGCTTCTCAGCACCCGCAAAGCGCAGGTGTGGGCAGAAGGGATGAACCGCGATCAGTCACCCGGCTGTACCCGTATGGAGATCGGCAAGGCGGATGACCTTGTCATCTGGACTTCACCTCCGGGAGGAGAAGAGATTCAACAGGTGATAAACCGGGTGAAACCCAGGCGGGTTTTTCTATTCTGTGTTGACCCCGGTTTGGATTCGGCAAAACCATTTACCCAGAGGTTGTTTGCGCTCTTGCGGGGTAAGACATATTTGCATGACCAGCCGGTGGATATTTCTAGGCTGGCTGCGGCAACATCCCAACGGGTGGAATCTGTGAAAATAGGCTTGATGTATCTGGAAGCGGCCGGATTCATCCGTATGACTTTGGCAGGAGGACAATTGGAATATACTCTACCTAACAAACCATCAGGTTCTCCTCGTATGAAGGAATTCGAACAAATGCTGCATCGCGCACTAAACGAAACAGCAGCTTTTCGTGAAAGCTTGGCCCGGTCTCCTCTGGATCGTTGGAAGATAGATTTCCCTCTCAAGTAATCAGCATCCCGTGGGATTTTCTGAGATACCATTGACCTTATTCGCCAAATTTGGGATAATTCATAAATGTAAAAGCGATGACAGAGGAAAGTAACCTCCCGTGAGCTGTCAGGGAGATGGGATCACAGACTGCAAATCCCATTCAAGCAGCGGGATGTGAAGTTCCCTCCCGAGCTGTCCGGGTGAAAAAAACAGTAGTCCGGACCGGTCCTCCACCGTTACCCAGGAGAACCAATCGCCTTAAGGCTGCTGGTGAATGAGTGGGCATAATGCCAATCCGGGTGGTACCGCGGGTAAAAATTCCCGTCCCAGATCAGGGATGGGTTTTCTTTATTAATTTCAAGAATGATAATTCTGGGAACTGGCTGGTAGAAAGGATTTCCAGAGTAGTTCATAAATATGCAAATGCCATCGAAATATGGATGATCAAGGAGGAAGTATGGAATTGTTAAAAGAGCTGGAAAAAATTCGTGAAGACGCACTTGCTTCGCTCACAAACGCTCAGGATGCGGTTGCTTTGGAAGCCTGGCGAATTGCCAATTTGGGAAGATCAGCTCCTGTCATGGGAGTGTTCTCCAAAATGGGACAGCTAAGTAAGGAAGAACGTCCTTTGGTTGGACAGGCAGCCAACACCGTGAAAGTTGCCCTGGAAGAAGCCTTTACAAAGCGTCTGGAAGAAACCAAGGCTGCGGACCTGCAAAAAACATTGCAAACCGAACGTCTGGATGTGACACTTCCGGGTAGAATGCCACGGAAAGGGCGGCTGCATCCCGCTACAACGAATCTGCGCCGAATTCTGGCTGTGCTGGCTGATATGGGATTTCAGGTTTACACCTCGCGTGATGTTGAAACCGATGAGTACAACTTCCAGTTCCTAAATATTCCCCCGCATCATCCCGCCCGGGAAATGCAGGATACTTTCTATATAGAATCTCCGCAGGATGACGGCAGCTATTCCCTGGTAATGCGGACTCACACATCGCCGGGGCAGATCCGCGCCATGCGGGAGTTCTCCGCCACAAATCCGCAAAACCCACCACCTATTCGTATCGCCCTTCCGGGTATGTGCTACCGCTACGAGCAAATTACCGCCCGTTCCGAGGTTCAATTCAACCAGGTGGAAGGTCTGGTTGTGGGAGAGGGTATCACTTTTGGAGATTTCAAATTTGCATTGATGGAGTTCGCCCGGCGTATGTTCGGGCAGCACTCCAAAGTGCGTTTCCGCTCTGATCACTTTCCATTCACCGAGCCATCAGCAGAAATGGATGTGGAATGCTTCATCTGTGGTGGTAAAGGGTGCCCGGTTTGCAAAAAGTCGGGTTGGCTCGAAGTGATGGGAGCCGGTATGGTCCATCCGACGGTTTTAGCCAATGGAGGCTATGACCCCACCCGTTATTCCGGTTTTGCTTTCGGTATGGGACCTGAGCGTCAATTCATGCTGCGGCATAAAATCAACGATATTCGCTATTTCTGGGGAAACGACATCCGTTTCCTGGAACAATTCTAGGAGGTCGGCATGAAGGTACCTGTTTCTTGGTTAAAAGATTTTGTAGACCTGAGCGGTCTGGAAGTGACGGATATTGCCTATCAGCTGACCATGGCTGGTATGGAAGTGGAAGATATCCGCTTTGCCGGTTTACCTCTGCCCGCCCACGATGGTCATGGATTTAAAGTTAGTGGTTTGGCCTGGGATCCGGAGAAAATTGTTGTGGCTGAGATAACCCAGGTGAACGCGCATCCCAACGCGGACCGATTGACCCTGTGTGATTTGTTTGATGGAAAGGATCAGCATGTCGTGCTGACCGGTGCGCCCAACCTTTTCCCCTTTAAGGGAATTGGAAAGCTCGAAAAGCCCATCAAAGTGGCATACGCGAAGGAGGGCGCGGTCATCTATGATGGACACGCCGAGGGTCTGGTGCTGGCTACCCTGAAACGAACCAAAATTCGGGGTGTGGATTC
Organism: uncultured Leptolinea sp.; assembly: GCA_964600595.1. Classification (GTDB taxonomy): domain Bacteria; phylum Chloroflexota; class Anaerolineae; order Anaerolineales; family Anaerolineaceae; genus DAIOEK01. The sequence continues at coordinate 17,713 of CAZRKL010000003.1, read as the reverse complement.
ATACTCAATGGTTTGCTCAGAAAAAGAGCTGGGCATTAGCGATGAGCATGAGGGTGTAATTTTTCTGGATGATGATGCAATAGCCGGTACACCTCTGGTAGATTACATGGGAGATGCTGTTCTGGAAGTGAAGATCAACCCCAACATGGCACGCAATACCAGCATACTGGGTATTGCCCGTGAACTGGCAGCACTAACCGGACGCCAGTTAAAAAAACCTGTTTATAAACTGGAGACATCCGGTGAACCGCTCGAAGGACGGGTTCGGATCGAGATCAGTAAACCTGAGCTAAATCCCCGCTTTGTGGTGGGATTGATACGCAATGTTGATATTAAACCGAGCCCATACTGGGTGCAGCGAAGGCTTCGCCTCGTTGGTACTCGTGCAATCAGTAATATTGTAGATGCGACCAATTACACCATGTTCGAAATTGGCGAACCGCTGCACGCATTTGATTATTCTGCGCTGCAGAAACGTGCTGCCGGAAAGCCGGTAGTAATTTCCACGCGGACGGCAGTAAAAGGAGAGAAACTCACGACACTCGATGGAGTTGAACGAAACCTGTCAGAATCGAATGTGCTGGTTTGCGATACAGCCGGGGCGTTATCACTGGCGGGCGTGATGGGGGGCGCTGAGACAGAGGTGAGTGATGAAACCAGAGATATTTTGCTCGAAGGGGCGGCTTGGAATTTCATCAATATCCGCCGCACAGCAACCCAGCATGCTCTGGCATCTGAAGCATCTTATCGAATGTCCCGGGGAGTACATCCTGAATTGGCGTTTATGGGGCTGAAAAGATGTCTGTATTGGATGAGGGAATGGAGTGGTGGGCAGGTAGCCCCTGATTTTGTAGACAACTATCCCCTGCCGCCCAGAGACCCGGTCGTAAACCTGACCGAGCGGGATATTAAACGCGTTCTTGGAATTGAAATACCACTGGCGCAGGTCAAAGAATTACTGGAAAGGCTGGAGTTCTCAGGTGAAATAAAAGATGGGGTGCTGGCAGTTAAAACCCCGCCTATCCGTATGGATATCGGAGAAGGCGTAGTGGGCATTGCGGATGTAATGGAAGAGATCGCCCGGCTGTATGGGTATGAGAACATACCTGAAAGCCGCATGGCTGATCCTCTACCACCACAACGGGGAAACCCAACCCTCGAAGCGGAGGACTTTGTCCGTGACACATTGGTTTCACTGGGCTCACAAGAAGTGATCACCCACCGTATGACCTCCCCCGAACTGGAGCAACGTATCCTGCCAAAGGGAATCGAGGGGACTCCAGAAAAGGATTATATCCGTCTGGTGAATCCGATTGCTCCTGAAAAAAGAGTCCTGCGACGCAGTCTGCTGGCCTCGGTAGTGAATGTCATGGCAAACAACCAGCGGTTGGCTGAATCTCTCTGCCTGTTTGAAATTGGTTCGGTCTTCCTGCCCTCAGGCGAACTTCTGCCACTCGAACCGCATCGGCTGGCAATCGCGTTGACTGGTTTGCGTGAACCATCTGCATGGGACAGGCAGCAGGGAGATAAAGTAGATTATTATGATTTAAAAGGTGTTCTGGAAGCATTGTTAGGCGCCCTGCAGATACCGGTTACTTTCAGCCCGGGCGATGATCCATCCTTCCATCCTGGAAAGTGCGCGCTGATTAAATCGGGCGAGAAGGTTCTTGGATTGTGCGGAGAATTGCATCCGCAGGTGCAGGAGAACTATGAAATCGTAACACCGGTGATGGCAGCTGACCTCGATCTTGATGCCATGTTGGCTCTGGCTGCCATGCATTCCTTCCCGGTTGTTCCGGTGAGCGAATACCCGCCAATTCTTGAAGACCTGGCATTGGTGGTGGATGAAGATGTCCCTGCAGAGAAGGTCGAAGCATTAATCCGCCAGACAGGTGGAAAACTGGTTGTGAAGGTCCGTCTTTTCGATATCTTCAGAGGGAAGCAACTGGGTGAGGGTAAAAAATCTCTGGCATACAGCCTGATGTACCAGGCAGCAGATCGCACACTCACGGATAAAGATGCTACCCAGATCCGGCAAAAGATTATCCGCCGACTGGAACAGGAATTGGGCGCGAAATTAAGGTCGTAAATATAATCGGGGCTGGTTCCATAACCAGCCCCGATTTGTATTATTCAGTTTTTGGGGAACTTCCATCCCCTATCCCGAGTGGCTTCCATTTTTCCATATTCTCGCGCAGTCGATGCGTTTCACCTCCGCGGCTGTGCAATAGATCAAAACCTTCAGGTTTGATAAACATCTGATCGCCATCGAGCATACCAGAAATTCCGCGCTGACCAGGCTCTCCGCGTTTATTCTGACAGAAGGGGCAGGTCTTCGGATCGTGCGGCTGGTAGGTCATGGGTTCCTCGTACGCGGTCACGTATCCCTCGTAGTTACGCAGCACTACTTTATGATCAGACATGGAAACCATGTAATTTGGCATAACCGGAATTTTTCCGCCTCCGCCCGGCGCATCAACCACGTAGGTGGGAACTGCATAGCCAGAGGTGTGTCCGCGTAATGCCTCGATGATTTCAACACCCTTTGCCACAGGCGTGCGGAAGTGTCCGGCTCCTTCTACCAGGTCACACTGGTACAGGTAATATGGTCTCACTCTAATGCGGACCAGTTCATGGACCAGTTGGCGCTGCAGATGGGCGCAATCATTGACCCCGGCTAAGAGAACAGACTGATTCCCGAGCGGGATGCCCGCCCTGCTCAATTTGTCGCACGCCTGGGCAAGTTCCAGGCTGATCTCGTTGGGGTGGTTTACATGAATATTCATCCAGAGTGGATGGTATTTTTCCAGCATGTCGGTCAGTTCCTGCGTAACCCGCATCGGCATGAAAACAGGAACACGCGAACCGATACGGATGATTTCGATGTGCGGAATCTCGCGCAGTCGGGAGAGAAGTTCTTCGAGGAGTTTGGGTGCCAGGGTGAGCGGATCACCGCCTGAGAGAAGTACATCTCTTACCTGTGGGGTACGTTTGAGATAGTCTATTTGCGCTTCAAATTCAGAACGCGAGAAGGTGGCATTGGGGTCTCCCACAATTCTGGAGCGTGTGCAGTAGCGGCAGTATGACGCGCACTGGGTGGTCACCAGCATGAGAACCCGGTCAGGATAACGGTGTACCAGCCCCGGGACAGGTGAATCACGGTCTTCTGCCAGTGAGTCTTCCATCATACCGGTAAAAGGTTGGATTTCGTCAGATGTGGGGATGATCTGTTTGCGAATGGGGTCGTTCAGATCTTCGGGATCAATCAGTGAAATGAAATATGGGGTGATTTCCACCCGGAACAAACCACTGGTGCTCAAAGCTTTTTTTTCACTCTCGGTCAGTTTCAGCACAGTTTCAATTTCTTCTATTGTGTTCAACCGGTGGCTTAACTGCCAGCGCCAGTCATTCCATTTTTCATTGGGTATATCGTTGAAAGCCGGGGCACGTTTCGACACGAATTCTCTGGGGGTCATAAATACCTCACTCTGCTTACTGGTTATCCTGATAATGATAGGGGAGTATTCCCGTGGACGGTATGGAAGGGAATTATCGTGGGGGGTCGTGATCGGTTCTAAAGAAACCTGCATAGAACGAATATGATTGCAGTCGTTTCTTTAAAAGTGAGAGAATAAAGTGTTCAAGCATTAGTTCTAAACTGCCTGTATCTTAATATCTGGATTCTTTTGCAGTTCGCGCAGCGGCTGTCTGAGTGGTTTGACAGCTTCCAATTCAACCATCATTTCCCGCACAATATTCCGCTGATGCATGACCATCTCCATGATTTGGCTGGAATTTTTGCCCTGCAGCAGTCTGCCTTCAATAAACAAGGTGATTGTGTTTGGCTGCCAGTCGCCTCGATAGCCATAATCCGCGCGCCAATAGTAAGGCTGGGAGAAGTATCCAAAACTACC
>CAZRKL010000003.1:0-13699 GCA_964600595.1 uncultured Leptolinea sp. | reverse complement strand
ACTATGTCCACCCCGGGCAATGGATACGCATCAAGGTTGATCCATCCCTCCTGGATATCTCTTCCACAACCGACGTTAAGCTGGACTAGTTTGTTTTGATCTCCCATCGGATCTCCTCTATCAGTTTAGATGCTCGCGGCAATAGAGTCAAATATTTGCCGAAGTATTAATCTTTTATTTGAATCCTTTTTATCCTGCTTGACGCTCGAAAACGCCAATGTTATCATTAATAGCAATGGATTAGCACTCTAATGATTAGAGTGCTAAAAAATAAAATGAATGAGCTGACTGACCGACAAAAATTCATCCTCACCCTGGTGATCCACGATTTCGTGCAGAATTCCCAGCCGATTGGATCACAGTATTTGGTGGATAAATACAGCCTTGAACTAAGCCCGGCAACAGTTCGAAATGAGCTGGCTGCCCTCGATGAAGCAGGCTATCTTTCGCAACCCCACACATCTGCTGGGAGATTGCCCACAGATGAGGGGTATCGGTATTTTGTTGGCAAGCTGCTCAATAACACAGATTTGCCCATTACAACCCAGCGAACGATCAGCCACCAATTTTATCAAAGCCGGCAGGGTTTGGAACAGTGGATGAAGCTGGCTGCATCGGTGCTGGCTTTTCAATCGAAGGCAGCCTCCATCATCACCTCGCCTCACCCTGAGCATGCCCGTTTAAAACACCTTGAATTAATATCCACCAGGGGCAGGCAGGTATTGATGGTGATGGTATTGGTGGGGGGCGAGATATTGCAGCAAATGCTCACCCTGGCTGAACCGGTGATGCAGGAACAACTCTCCATTAGCGCCAGCAGGTTATCGCAAATCTGCCAGGGTTTGGATGCAGTGGCAATTAAGTCACTGGCGAATCAATACTCGCCGCTGGAAGAAGATCTTCTTAAACTGATTGTCCAATCGCTCGAGGGAGTATCGGCTTCTGTTTCAGGTGAGTTGTACATGGATGGGCTGACTAACGTGCTCACCGAGCCGGAATTTGCGCAATCAGAAGATGCACGCAAGGCATTAAAGTTGCTCGAAGAAAGGACGCTGCTTGATAATCTTATCGAGCGGACCGTGTTAAATACAAATGTGGGTGGAGTTCAGGTGCTCATTGGTGGAGAGGGAAACTGGGAGGAATTGCGCCAGTGCTCAGTAGTTCTCGCCCGGTATGGGGTTCCCGGCACGGCAACCGGAACAGTGGGAGTTATCGGTCCGACCCGCATGTACTATGGCCGAACAATCTCCACGGTGCGTTTCATGGCTGGTTTGCTGAGCGAACTGGTCACTGACACCATGGTTGAGTAAATAGAAAAAGGTGAAGTGTTAGCCTTAAGCCCGATTTGCAGGAGAAATGCATGACAGAACGAAAACCGAAAACACAATCATCCCCATCAACAGAAAAACAATTGATGGAAAAGGAAACTAAGATTCAAGAGCTTGAAAATCAACTGGTTGAAAGCACCGCGAAAACAGCCGAATACTTTGATGGGTGGCAGCGCGAGCGGGCTGATTTTTTGAATTATAAAAAACGGATTGAGCAAAATCAGATTCAAACCCAGCAGAATTTGCTGGCATCCATGACCCGTAAGTATTTGCAGGTGATGGACGATCTTGAGCGGGCGCTAAAAGCACAACCTTCCACAGGGGAGGGTGCAGCCTGGGCTGAAGGAATTGAATTGATTTATAAGAAATTGCAGGGAATACTGGAAGCGGACGGGGTGAAAGAAATTGTCTCTGATGGGCAAATGTTCGACCCGAACTTCCATGAAGCAATTACACACGAGGATAGTCCCGCTCATGAGAGCGGTCAAATTATAGAAGTCATCCAAAAAGGATACCTGATTGGCGACCGTATCATCCGTCCGTCGCTTGTAAGGGTAGCACGTTAGGAGAACAAAATGGGAAAAGTCATTGGAATCGATCTTGGTACTACCAACTCAGTAGTCGCAGTCATGCAGGGCGGTGAGCCGGTTGTCATTCCGAGCGCAGAGGGAGAACGCCTTATCCCGTCTGTGGTGGCAGTCAACAAAAATCACGAACGGCTCATTGGTCGAGTTGCCCGCAACCAGTCAGTGGTGAATGCGGAGAATACCGTATTCTCAATTAAACGTTTCATGGGGCGAAAATTCGAAGATGCGGAAGTTCAGCGTACACTAAACCGTGTTCCGTATCGGGTGGGCAAAGCCTCCAATGGAGATGTACGCGTCACCCTGGATGGCAAAGATTACTCCCCGCCAGAGGTGTCGGCAATGATCCTTGCCAAAATTAAGGCGGATGCCGAAGCGTATCTGGGCGAGCCGGTTACACAGGCAGTTATTACCGTCCCGGCTTACTTTAACGATGCCCAACGGAATGCTACCAAAGATGCCGGCAAGATCGCCGGTTTGGAAGTTCTGCGCATCATCAATGAGCCGACCGCTTCTTCACTGGCATATGGTTTGGATAAGAAAAAGAATGAAACCATTGCTGTGTATGACCTCGGTGGCGGAACTTTTGATATTTCAATTCTCGATGTAGGCGACGGCGTTTTCCAGGTTCGCTCAACATCAGGAGATACCTTTTTAGGCGGAGATGATTTTGATCAGCGCATTCTCGATCACCTGGTGGATGAGTTCAAAAAATCCAATGGCATTGACCTGAAGAATGACCGCCAGGCGCTGCAGCGTTTGAAAGAAGCTGCTGAAAAAGCCAAGATTGAGCTTTCATCTACCATGCAGGCAGAAATAAACCTGCCTTACATTACAGCGGACGCCAGTGGGCCCAAGCATTTGGTGATGACTCTGACCCGCGCAAAGCTCGAACAATTGACTGACGATCTTGTCCAAAAGACACTTGAACCGGTTCGGCGGGCATTGAAAGATGCCGATCTCAAAACATCAGATATCGATGAAGTAGTTCTGGTGGGTGGTATGACACGTATGCCCCTGGTTCAAGATACGGTTCGTAAAGAATTTGGAAAAGATCCGCACAAGGGAGTCAATCCAGATGAGGTGGTAGCTGTTGGCGCAGCCATTCAAGCTGGCGTTCTTGGTGGAGAGGTCAAAGATATTCTTCTCCTTGATGTGACTCCACTGACTCTCTCGGTGGAAACCTATGGAAACGTAGCTACCCCGCTGATTGAGCGCAACACCACCATCCCCACCCGCAAGAGCCAGATCTTTTCCACCGCGTCAGATACCCAGACGCAGGTTGAGATCCATGTACTGCAGGGTGAACGTCCGATGGCAATGGATAACAAGAGCCTCGGTCGCTTCACATTAGATGGAATTCCTCCAGCTCCACGCGGTGTGCCTCAAATCGAAGTAACCTTCGATATTGATGCGAATGGCATCCTCAAAGTAACAGCACAGGATAAAGCCACAGGCAGAAGCCAGCATATCACCATCACCGCATCTTCGGGTCTGTCAGAAGCCGAAATCGAAAAGATGCGCCAGGAAGCTGAGACCAATGCGGAAAATGATCGAAAACGCAAGGAATTAATTGAAGCCCGCAATCACGCGGATAACCTGATTTACACCACCGAAAAGACAATTCGTGATCTGGGCGATAAGGTTCCGGCAGATATGAAGACCAAAGCCGAAGAAGCATCGAAAAAATTGAAAGATATGATGTCTTCCGAAGATGTGGAATCAATCAAGAAAGCAACCGATGAACTTGGTCAGATTCTACAGGGTATTGGATCTGCTGCCTACCAGCAGGCTGGTCCCGCAGCGGGAGCGCCAGGTGGCGATACGGGAAATCCCCAAGGTCAACAGCCCGGTGGCACCGATGATGTAGTGGATGGAGAGTTTAAGAGCGTATAAGAACTTTTATACTTCTTTTTATGCTGCTTGCATGGAGATGCGAAGAAAGAATTTCTTCGCACTCTCCATTCTTTGCAATAAAGGTTAATGTATGGCACAACGCGATTTCTATGAAGTCCTTGAGGTAAGTAAAAATGCCTCACCTGATGAGTTAAAAACCTCCTTCAGGACTCTTGCCCGTAAGTATCATCCGGATATCAATAAAGAAGCGGACGCAGAAGAAAAATTTAAAGAGATAAACGAGGCGTATGCCGTTCTTTCTGATCCAGAAAAACGGGCAGCCTATGACCGCTATGGATTTGCCGGGCTGAATGGAATGGGCGGAATGCCCGATTTCTCAACCATCGACCTCAGTGATCTTTTCAGCGAGTTTTTTGGTTTTGGTTCCATGGGCGGCAGCCGCCGCTCACGAACTGCACCACGGCGGGGTCAGGATCTGGGTCAGAAAATTAAACTGACTTTTGAAGAAGCCGTATTTGGTGCAGAAAAAGACATCCAATTTGATCGTGATGAGGTATGCTCAACCTGTCGTGGAAATGGCGCTGAACCCGGAACCTCGCCCACCAAATGTGGAACGTGCGGTGGTAAAGGGGAAGTCAGGCAGGTCAGGCAAACCTTTTTGGGTTCCATGGTACAGGTAACCACGTGCCCAAATTGTAATGGAAGCGGAGAAGTGATCAGTTCGCCCTGTAAAACTTGCCGCGGATCCGGTTTGGAACGCAAGCATGTTACAAAAACCATATCCGTCCCGGCGGGCGTGGATACCGGAACCCAAATCCGCCTGGCAGGTGAGGGACAGCCTGGAGCGTATGGTGGTCCGAATGGCAATCTGTTCATCGAGGTGGATGTCCAAAAACACAAGTTTTTTGAACGCCACGCGAATGACATCCTTTTAAATTTGAATATTAATATTGCGCAGGCAACCCTGGGTGCAGAAATACAGGTGCCTACGGTGGATGGACCTGCTTCTTTAAAAATCCCTGCAGGCACTCAACCCGGCAAAGTGTTTACCCTGAAAGGCAAGGGAGTGCCATACTTGAAATCATCCGGTAGAGGCGATCAACGGGTTGTGATCAATGTCGAGGTGCCGAATCGTCTAGATGATGCTCAGAGAAAACTAATGGAAGAGCTGGCAAAGACACTTGGCACAGAAGTGAAACCGGCTGATAAGAATTTTATGGATGTCCTGAAAGAGGTGTTGGGTGGCTGATCCGCGCTGGTTGGAAGTGTCGTTTGTCGTAAATGGGGAACTCGCCGAAGCGCTCTCTGAGGTTCTGGGTAGATTTGTGGAAGGCGGCGTGGCGGTGGAAAGCAACGTCAGATATAACGACGCAGAAGATGAAGGGACACCCTATGGACCAGTGCGGATCTACGGGTATTTACCCGTAAATGAAAGCCTGGAAGAAAACCGCCGCAAAATGGAAGAATCTATATGGTATCTTGGCAGGATCCAGCCTCTTCCTGACCCCGTTTACACACCGATTGAAGATCAGGATTGGATGAATTCATGGAAAGCGAACTACAAACCGATTGAAATCGGTAAGAACATGATGATCGTGCCAGCCTGGATGAATCCTGACACAAAAGGTCGAATTCCACTCAGGATCGATCCGAGCATGGCTTTTGGCACAGGTACACATCCCACTACACAGTTATGCCTGGTCTTAATTGAGAAGTATCTCACCCCAAGGGATGATGTTCTTGATGTGGGATGTGGTTCGGGCATTCTATCGATTGCTGCAATAAAACTGGGGGCTAATGCAGCTTACGGCGTGGATATTGACCCATTATCAGTCAAAGCCAGTTATGAAAATGCTGATTTGAATGATTCGACGAATGCGGTTCTCTTCAAACAGGGCTCAGTTGCTGAGGTATTAAGCGACGATCAAATACCACACAATGCCCCTCTGGTTGTGGCGAATATTCTGGCTCCAGTAATTATCCGCCTCATGGATGCCGGGCTGCATCAACTTGTTTCACCTGGCGGTATGATCATTCTCTCCGGCATACTGGACCATCAGGCAGATGATGTAATCAGGGCTTGTCAGGAAAAAGGCTTGCAGCTAGTAGAGATAATTCAAAGCCAGGATTGGGTTGCCCTGGCGTTGAAGGCTTGATTCGGTTTCATAAAAGATTTAACTATAATTTACTAAACCTTAATGGTCTTTTGCGTGCAGGGTATGCTTTAATGCTTGCAGGGACCTTTTATGGATTCAAAAAAGACTGGCAAGAAGATCAGCCTATCATACCTTATTGGAATAAGTGTATTCTTTGTTGTTATTGTTCCAATAGCTGTCGTGGGGGTATTCACGGGTATTCTTGCCAGAAATGCATTGGTTGAACAGGCGTATGACTTTTCTTTGCAATTATTGGATAACAAATCTCACCAAATTAATGAACAAAACAATACTGCAAAATCGAGCCTGGAGAGGTTTACAACAGATTACTCCATTCAACAGTATGCAATTTCAAAAATCGGTGATACAACGTCAGAAATTTCGGATGAAAAAATATCTGAACTACTCTCAAAAATTAGGGATGATCACAAGCTTGAAAACCTGGATGTAATTCTCCAGAATCGAGTAATTATCAGCACCCGAGAAGATGTTGAATCCAAAAATATCTTTACATCTGATGTTATCGAAGACCTTGAGATACAAGCGAAATCTCAACTATCAGACGCTGTTGTAGTGACTGATCAGATCTCAGGCGAAATTCCTGAAGGATATAAAACTCAATATATACTGAAGGCGATCCTTGCCAATGGTTCAGGTGAGTATCTTGGGTTTATTGTCGTCAGTTATCCATACCAGTTGTCTGAAATTCAAGATCACCCGAATGAAGATTTTCCCCATAAATTCGAGTATCTACTACTCGCGGATAATGGAGAAATCCTCAACAAGGATTATCCCAAAGGCTTTCCGGCAAATGTGCAAGACAAAATTCTTGAATCTGCCAATCCATCTGGTTACCTGACTCAATTTGTTGATGGCCAAAACCGCCTGTTCGCTTACCAAAAACTGGAAGGTGAGAACTGGGTAATAATCTCCAACACCCCGCTGGAGAATTATGATCAGTATATATCGAGGATCTCCTGGAATTTTTTCCTGATCTTCATCCTGATTATTACTTTTTCCCTGCTTGCCGCCTGGCTGGTTGTTGTTTTTATTTTGATGCCGTTCAATCGGGTGATTCATAGTTTTCAGGCAATTAAAAACGGTACATTTGATTGGAAAACACATCTCCCCGGATCATTTATCGCCGAGTTGGATTCACTTACCCATTGGTTTAATTCCTTTGTCGAAACTGAACAATCTCACCGGCAGATGCAAACAGACCTGTCTGATAGTGAACGGAGATATCACAGCCTGTTTGATAACTCACCCATCCCACTTTGGGAGGAAGATTTTTCTGAGGTTCTTGTGGCGATCGATGAATTGAACCTCACCTTGCCGGAGCTGGAATCTTACCTGATTCAAAAACCTGATGAAGTAATCAGGCTGATTTCAAAGTTAAAAATAATGGATGTCAACAAAGCATCACTACAGCAATACAAAGCGGTAAACAAGGAACAGGTTTTACGTCACTCATCAGTCATTTTTAAGAACGTGAATATCAACCATGTCCGGATGGAAATCCTTGAAATGGCCAAAAAGACGATGGTATATGAACTGGAACTGGAAAACAATACATATGCCGGCGAAGTTCTGATGATTCGAATGCGCTGGTCGGTATTTCCAGGATATGAAGCTTCTATGGGCAGGGTGATTGTCTCCACCCTCGACATAACCAGTGAGATGAAGGAAAATCTGCTCAAATCTACGACCATGCAAATTGCCCAGGAAGCCAGCCGGGTTGAGACTCTGCAAGAGTTGTATCGCTCCATTCATTGGGCTTTAGCAAAAATTATGCCGGCTGATAACCTGTTTATCGCACTCTACGATGAAGAAAAGGGGATGGTTTCATTTCCATATTTTGTTGATCAATTCGACGAAGCACCGGAGCCCAGAGTCTTTTCAAATGGATGGACAGAGCATGTCATTCGTACAGGTAAACCAGTATTAATTTCTCCTGATTATGTCAGAAGTTTTGAAGATGAAAATGGACTGGATACAGTGGGAACAGAGTCGATTGATTGGCTTGGCGTACCTTTAATCGTAAAAGACCGCACGATTGGCGCGATTGTCGTTCAAACTTATGAAGATGGAACCCGTTATACACAGGAACATGCTGATTGGTTGATCATTGCCTCCACTCAGATAGCAATGGCAATTGACAGGAAACAGGCGGAGGAGGCCCTTAAATACTCCAGCACACATGACAAACTTACCGGCTTGTATAATCGCGCGTATTTTGAAGCTGAATTAAGCCGTCTTTCAGCGGGCAGACAAAATCCAGTGGGCGTCATTATGCTTGATGTGGATGGATTAAAGACCACAAATGATACTTATGGGCATATTGCGGGGGATGAACTGTTGCGCCGCACTGCCAATGTGTTGTTAAAAGCTTTTCGCTCAAATGACATGGTCGCGCGGATTGGTGGGGATGAGTTTGTGATTCTATTACCCCAATCTGATCTCCTTGTTGTTCAAAAAGCAGTGGAACGTATCGAAAAAGCACTCGCGGAAAATAACTCAAAACGCAACCGGGCTAAATTGTCCCTGTCGATTGGTATATGCTGTACCCGTGAAGGAATAAATATCAATGACGCGATCAAAATTGCAGATCAGGAAATGTACGCAATAAAGAGTTTGCGCAAACAAAACGCTCAAAAATAACAACAACTTAGACCGAAGTGATCATTCTGGCGTATTCAGATGTCGCGGCAAATTCTCGAATCTGCTCAATCCGCTTTGTGATCATCGGGTGACTGGAGAGTAGCTCTTGCAACTGCCCGGATAGCGAGTCATCCTGTTTGTCTAACAGTCTTATCCATTGTGCTTTTTCACCTTCTGTCAGGTGTGTATCTCCACTTACCAATTTCAGCAGGGCAGTGATTGCTTTTTCCGGGTTCTTACAGGCGATCATCCCGGCGCGGTCGGCTGAATACTCACATGCGCGGTTCCAGCTTCTGAAAATCATGGCAAGGATCACTGCTGCTCCATAAGGGGCAGGGATACCCGCCAGACCGCCAAGGATGGTGTTAAGCCAGGTATGACCCAGGCTGATGTGTCCCATCTCGTGACCCAGGACAAACATTAATTCTTCCGCATCCATCAATTGGAACATGGGCGAGTAAATTACGATAGCCTTGGGAGAATCAACACCAAAAGTATAAGCATTTAACTGGTTTTCTCTGACGATAAAGACATCCAGGCTGCCAGGTTTTAATCTGCTCTGGCACAAACGGACCAGATCGCTCAAAGGTTGCTGTTTGGATAAATCCACCCGCTCAGCATGATAGATGAGGGATTGGTGATGTGACTTGTTGCTTAGATATGCCATGACAAAAAATGCCAGAATAAAGACGCCTGCCAGGCAAAACGTTGCAGCCGATGTGAGGATAATCACCAAGGAAACCAAAATAATCGTTCCCCAAAATATAGCGGTCTCTGATGGATATCGATAATCTGTCATAAATTGATTCTATAACAGTTTTTCCTGATGAAACTTGTTTTATACAACTAATAATATAGTACAACGTATTATAAATAGACTATTGCAATACTGTATATGTTACAGTATACTAATTACAGAGGTACAAAATGACAGAAAAAGAAATCATTGAAAATCAGGTGTTGGAACTGCGCCGAGGAGTGACGACCTATGCTTTACTGCAAATTCTATCCAAGGAGCAGTACGGATATTCCCTGCAAATGATGCTTTCTCAAATGGGGTTGGAGGTTGAGCAAGGAACCTTGTACCCATTGCTGCGCAGATTGGAACAGCAAGGTTTACTGGATTCAACCTGGCGCGTTGAAGAAGGTCGTCCCAGAAGGTATTACCAGATCAATGATGCAGGCAAGGAAATACTGCAAAAACTGGTGAACGAATGGGCTCGTTTGAATGCCATTATTTCAGAGTTTAGACAAGTATAAGTGAGGAAAAATGAAGTACATTGAATTATATGTTAAAGCAGTTGGACGGAAATTACCCCAGTCAATGCGTGAGGATATTGAAGCGGAATTGAAATCTACGCTAATGGACATGCTGGATGACCGGGCAAAAGCAGAAGATAGAATTGTTGATGAAGAATTGGAACAGGAGCTGCTTAAAGAATATGGTTCTCCTGATGAGATTGCGGCAAAGTATCTGCCAGAGCAACAGCTCATCAGCCCCAAGCTCTACCCAATTTTCTGGATGATCCTAAAAATTGTCCTCACAGTTCTGGCGATCACAACAATCGTCTCCATCGGAGTGCAGCTCGGTCAGATGGGTGTAAATGTGCCGGGCGCGGCGAATGTTGTGGGGGAAGCATTCCTTGAATTAATTCAATCTGCTATGCAGGCATTTGGCACATTGGTTCTTGTTTTTGCCTTGATTACCCGCTTTGGCAAAATCGATGCTGATTTGAAAACTGAATGGCAACCGCGCGACCTGCTCAAGATCAGGGATGAAGACAAAATCAAACCCGCAGAGTTGATTACTGCGATTATCTTCTCAACCATTGGCATTGTGATCTTTAATTTTTACCCGGATCTGATCAGCCTGTACAACAATGTGAATGGTCAGATCGAGGTCTATCCTCTGCTGACGGCTGCTTTCTTTGGATATTTGCTCTGGTTTAACATCCTCTGGATACTGGAAATTATTCAAAATGCTCTGTTATTAAAAGATGGTGTTTACACCAGGGCGTCCAGAATATTTGAAATCGGATTGAATATTGCCAATGTCGTTCTGCTGGTTGTGATCATATCCGGTCCAGCGATTGTCCAGTTGCCAGTAACCTGGATGCAGGATTTTGCCGGGATGAGCAGTGAAACAGCTGTATTGGTACAGACACAATTTGTCACCGGCATCCGTACGGTTTTAGGTTTGGTATCGGCAATTGTGGTGATCGAAACGGTCGTAAAGGCATACAAACTATTACGAAAATAACCGGGTACAAAGAAGCAAACAGGCTGGGTTCACCCCAGCCTGTTTTGGTTTACTCAATCACCCTCTTTAGTGACGTTTTTTGGATTTCATTTGCTCATATTCTGAGCCGATGTGGATACCCATTGCGGGCAGGATCTTTCGATGCACCAACAAAATCAGGATGGTCCCCAAAAAGGCTATTCCAAAAACGATCAGCGAACCACTCAACTGATTCATTAATTCGGGTTTGATGATCATCACTCCCGCAAGACAGAGCATGAGCACCCCACCGATCAGTTTCAATATCCGCCCGCCTTTTTCCTCCAGCTTACTTGCCTTCAAGGTAAAGACAGCGCTGAAGAAGATCACCATCTCATCCAGCTGGTAGATCACCATATAAGTTAAAAGCAATGCGGCAAAGACCAACCAGGGAACTTGTTGGGCGTTTACCAGATTTGTCCAGATAACCGGGAAACCCGCTGTGCAGGAAAATTCCACCAGTGAGACTCCGGCTGCCAGTACAACGGTGGATATTGCCAAGCCCCAGTATGAATCCTGAGCATCCAACACATTGCGCATTTTCTTATAAATGCCCGGCTTCTTACTATCACTGATGGTTAAGGAGACACCCTCCTTATACCAGAAATAATCTTTGATATTGATGATGCCAAACGCCAGAGCCATTAGAGCAACAATGATCTGAATGACCCCTTTGAAGGGGATGATACTCATTACGCTGAATAATCCAAGAATGAAAAGTGCATAAATCGCAGCAGTTACAGAGATGAATATCAAGCCTATTATGATTATTTTCTTCCTGGAGCCTGTATGCATGGTGAGCGCGAGCAGCATGGTCAGAACCCAGATTGAGCAGGGATTTACCCCATCGACCAGCGCGATCAATATAGTGCTGATAAAAAGAGATTGATGCGAGAGATCGACTTCACCAATAAAAGGGAGGGATATGGTATCTGAAGCTGAAGGTTGTGGTTCAGTTGTAACTTCTACGACCGGAGTGGGTTGGATGTGCCCGGCTGCTGTGTCTGTGAGTTTGGCACCAGCATCAGGGCATCCCTGGGCAAGACAACTCTCAGCAGTGGTGATGATATCCTGTAAAATTTGTTCGCTGTATCCAACCCAGTATTTGTCACCCAGGAATGTGGTCGGCACACCCGAAGGCTCAAATCCATGCGCCTTAGATAAAGCAATGAAGTATTCCTGGTTGGGTTGGTCATACCAGACTTCATACATTTTTAAGGTTATTCTGCTATCCTTCTCAGCAAAGGCAGTGAGATGGGGTTTTGCTTCAGCGCAGTGCGGACATCCATCTCCCCAAAAGAAGTAGATGACGGCTTGATTTTCAGATTGTGGAGGTTCCGATTGAGCTTGGACAGAACCAAAAACAAAAAGATTGAGAATGAAACCCGCCAGAGCAAAAATAAAGAGCAAGGGTAAGTTTTGCTTTATTGATCGCTGCACACCAGCCTCCAGAGTATCGAATGATGATCAAGGAACCAATTCATCCGAAGTTACGTCAGAATGATGTGCAAATTATAAAGGATAACTGTTTAATCTTTATTAGACGCATATTAATTCTTAAAAATTCCGGATGTTATAATTCGACAAAATGACTTATTCAATTAACTCGCAAAATTTCCGCAAATCTTCCCAACCTGCGATTGCCATCCCGGCATTGCTCGCCGGATTATTGGTTGCTTTTATGGTCGGGTTGATTGTATTGATAATTGTATTGGGTATATTTTACAAAGGTCGCATATACCCAGGGATTGCTGTTTCAGGTGTGGATGTATCTAACCTGTCTGTTCAGGAAGCTGGCGCGAAGTTGAGTTCCAATTACAACTACAGCCAGACCGGGAAAATAATGCTTACTGACGGCAATGATAGTTGGCTGGCTACTCCGGCAGAGCTGGGTTATTTCCCTGATTTTCAGGCATCCTCAGACGCCGCTTACGCACTTGGACGCGGCGGTGCATTTATCTTTCGTCCATTCTATCCATTGGTTGCCAGATTCTCAGGGATTAATGTGCCAATGAGTATGGTTTACGATCAAGGAAAAACGCAGGAATACCTGTTGAAGATTGCGAGCGAAGTCAACAGACCTGTGGTTGAAGCATCTCTGACGATAAACGGGACAGAGGTGGAAACCATTCCCGGACAAATCGGACGCGTTCTGGATATCGCGGCAACAACCAGCATTATCAGCGTCCAACTCAATACATTACATGATGGGGTGATCCCCCTGGTGGTAAGAGAAAATGCACCCAAGATCGTGGATTTATCTTCTCAGGCAGAGATCATCCGCAAGATCCTTTCTGAGCCGTTGCGCATTCGAGTATCTGGCGCAGGGGAGTCTGGTCCGGGTCCATGGGCGATTTCCGCTGAAGACATGGCGAAGATGATTACCTTTGATCATAAAGATGGCAAAACCGATGGCGAATTGCTGATCGGTCTGGACCAGCTCCAAATGAGGGCATATTTGGATAGTGTCGCTCCTTATATTAATCAAGAGCCGACGAACGCCCGATTTATTTTTAATGACGACACCCGCCAGCTGGATCTGATGACTGGATCAGCAATTGGCAGAAAACTGGATATGGAAGATTCCCTTGCAAAAATCAATGATCGGGTTTTGAAGGGGGAACATGATGTGGAACTGACTGTAGTAACGCATGAACCCGAGGTACCAGATTCTGCTACCGCGGAGTCGCTGGGGATCACAGAACTGGTTCATGCTGAGACTTCATATTATTATGGATCCAACGGTTCGCGTGTTCAAAATATCAAAACGGCTGCGAAAGAATTTCATGGTTTACTGATTCCTCCCGGTGGAATTGTCTCAATGGCTGATATTAT
>CAZRKL010000002.1:3110-52750 GCA_964600595.1 uncultured Leptolinea sp. | reverse complement strand
GAGCCTTGCTGGAAATTATGCAAAATCCCTGGACTGCGGGATCTACCAGAGCGAAGGAAAGCAATCATCTTCACCCGGAGATTGAATGAAAATATTATTTGTTTTCCCAAGCCCCCAAAAATATCCTTTAGTGCACCAGAAATGCACGGCATTACAGATGATTATGCACAAACATCACCAGGTTGGAATTGATATTCTGGATGGTGACTTATTTATTCAAAATTCGCAGGAATCGATCCAAGCCTGCAATGATGCGGATATTATCATTATTCACGCTGCCGTCTTGCCTTTTGGACAAAAAGCGATTCAGCACTGGAAGGCGAGAGATAAGACGCTCATCGCCGACCTTAGCGTGCCTATTATCTATGATTCGGAAAAGCATAAGTACCAGATTGGTTTGGAACTAACAACTACATTGCCTGCAGAAAAGACCCAGCCTGTCGAGGTGGATGACAATGAATTTATTTGGTCACTCAAATTAGTAGAGAGCGGATATTCTAATTCTAAACTGATCGTGGAAGACTGGAAGGGGATTCTTGAGATGAAGTATTTGCCAGACATGCTCGAGTTGGACAAGTACCTCATCCATCCTTATGAATCGCATACTGGGTTAATACTTGGTATTAACATAGCCAGTGGAGGAATTAACAAACTGACCGAAACGGGTTTGCGCCCAGCTCTGGAAAAGGTCCTTCATCAGAATCAGGGAATCAGGGTGATTGTTTTTGGAGATCATCCCCACCAGGCATATCAGATTAAAGCGAATGGTGAGCGCAAGTTTTTCCTGCCTGGTATTGAAAAGGATCAGTGGCAATCAGTTTTGCCCTCCATTGATATCGGATTACTTCCCCGATCGGGTGAAGTTGATGACCGACTGGGCAGGGAAGCTGTCCTCGAATTCATGGCTATGAAAATCCCATGGGCGGGCAGTGAATCTATATCCTTATTTGATCAGCGATCCTACGGTTGGCTGGTGCCAAACCATCAGACATCGTGGCAAAAAGTACTTGAAGATCTGATCGAACATGTTGATAATTATCGCAAAGATACAAACGACTCATATTTATTTGCATTGGGACAAGGGCTTGAAGAAAATTTTGATCGCCTCATCTCCACATGCATCCAATTTCATACAAAAATTTGGGATGGAGTGAAATAAAAATGTCACTCGGCGGAAAACTGGCAGATTTTGATCAGGCGGATGATGAAAACCAGGGATTACCGGCTAAACTACCGGAAATGATTACAATCCCTGCAGGCTCATTCTGGATGGGTACTTCTGACCAGCATATCCAGACTTTACTTGATAAGGAAGACTGGGCAAGTGAATGGCATAATTCGGATCTGTTTATGGCCGAATTGCCTGCTCATCAGGTAACCCTTAACACGTATCAAATCGCCAGATACCCTGTCACCAATGCTGAATACTATGTATTTATTTTCAATACGGGTTACAAGGTCCCAAAAAATTGGACAGGTTTTAAATTCCCAGAAGGTCTTGAGACACATCCAGTGACAGGTGTATCAAGAATGGATGCTGAAGCATATATTCAATGGTTGAATAAATCATCAGGGTCTCGATACAGGCTGCCAAGTGAAGCGGAGTGGGAAAAAGCGGCAAGAGGACCAGAATCTCGAATTTATCCATGGGGAGACAACTTTGATCCCTGGCGCTGTAACACTGTAGAAAGCGGCAAGAAACTGACTACACCGGTAGGATCATACTCGCCCGGGGGGGATAGTGTTTTTGAAGTTGCCGACATGGTTGGCAATGTGTGGGAATGGACCAGATCATTCCTGATGCCATATCCTTATAAAGCGGATGACGGCAGAGAAGGAATGGGATCGCCTAACCAGAAAGTGGTTGTACGTGGTGGCGCATGGTACTATAGCCGGGCACTCGCGCGCTGCTCAAGCCGTGAAGGGGTATTGCAGGATTATATTTCGCCAGCTTTAGGTTTTCGATTGGCGAAATAAGAACTGATAGTTTGAACTATTTGTTTTATGGTGTTGTCTCAGGAATGATGATTGTGAACTTTGTTCCACTTCCCACCAGGCTATCCACCTGGATATACCCGCCGTGTTGCTTCACTATTCGATGACATACTGAGAGACCTAAACCGGTTCCTCTTCCGGGAGCTTTGGTGGTAAAGAATGGTTCAAAAATCCGTGACACCTTATCTGCCGGGATGCCACTACCATTATCTGCAATGGATACACGGAACTCTTTGTTCTTGTTAGCAGACACGATTGAAATCATCCCATCCTTTTTTTCCATCGAGTCAAGCGCGTTCAAGATCATATTTATCCACACGCTTTGGAGATGGTCGCGACTGGCTTTTATCATAGGTATGTCGTTTGCCAGGTCTGTTGTCACTTCAACATTCCTCGTGACCAGTTCATGTTTCACCAATGACAGGGCATTCAGAATTGTCTCATTTAAATCAACCATCAAGAATTCATATTGCTCTTTGCGGGCAAACCCCAGCAAGTTGCGGACGACCTGAGATGCCCGTAATCCGGCAGTCTCAATTAACTCCACTGATTCAAGCGCATCTGAAGCGTCTTCTGGTAAGTCGCGGCGAAGTAATTGAGCATTGGCAATAACAGCTGATAGCGGATTGTTAATTTCATGTGCCACTCCGGCTGCCAATTGACCGACAGCTGCCAGCTTCTCCGATTGGATCAGATTGGTCTCAAGCCGCTTCTCAACAGTGACATCCTGTTCATTAATAATGACCTGTACCGGGATATCTGTTTCATTTAATATCGCGTAGGTAGTGATTTCCCAGTCAGATATCTGTTCGTTGTCGATCCATTGCCGGTCGGTTCGGGTGGTATTTCTTCCCGATAAAAAGGTATCACTCACCCGGCAGCCCTGGCAGGGTTGGGTTCGACCATAAAGCGCCTCGTAACATACTTGTCCAACCAGAAAATTAGGCTTTTTCCCGGCGCGTTCTGATCTGCTCGCATTCACAGCAACGATTCTGTAACGCGTATCAATAATATAAATAGAAGTGGGGATGCTGTCGAACATGGCGCGTAATGTGTTGCGTGATTGAAGAAGCTCCCACCGCCATGCTTCCAGATTTGCATTATCGACTTTCAGCTGTCTGATTGCCGAGTAAGATGCCAGAGAACTAGCAAATGAATTGCATATTAACATCAATAGGTCTGTTTTTATGTCATCAAGCGGGAAAGGTTTGCAATTTACTGCCTGGATAATTCCACTCAATTTTTCAGCCGGTTGAATGGATACATAAATGTTATTTAAAAACGGCTGATCTTTGGCAACATCCAGATATGGAAAATCCTCCATTATCTGCGTTCTATATGTGAATTGCAAAATCCTTTCATTGACAAATAACCCCTGCAGAGCGGGCAAATCAATTTGGTGACTATCCACAAAAGACCAATCGCCATCACTTAGTAAAATTTTACGAAGAAGGATCCTTTTATCATCGCTATCGACCAAAAGCAAGGCAACCATTTCGCAGTTTAATAAACGTTTTACCAGACGTGCGTATTGAAGGTGAATTTTGTTTAAATCGGTTTCCTGGCTCATGGAGCCAGAAAGCGTTTGTAAAGCTGATATAATCTCGCGTAAACGGGGATTGGTTTGTTCTTTATGATGTGGCATTTATTTGCACCAGTACATGACAAGGTTAGTCAATTGGTGTGCAATATGCATACCCGGAAGTCGTTCCGGGTAATGTTTACCCAAAACCGCATTTAATCTTCAGCGCGGATGGTGTACCCGTACCCGGGAACTGTCTCGAGGAATTTTGGATTATGCGGATCGGTTTCAATACGCTCGCGAAGATTTTTTATGTGAACTCTCACAAGGTCAGGGCTTCCGGCATCCGTAGGATAGTCCCACACTTCATCAAGCAATCTACCGGGCGAGAATATCACCTCAGGGTGACTCATCAAGTGGTAGAGCAGATCAAATTGAACTGGGGTAAGCCGTATTTTTGTGTTTTGGTTGGTGGTCAGTTCGTATGTTTGTGTATCAAGTGTAAAACCACGAATGGTAATTGTTCGAGATGATTTCTGCACCGGCTCTTCGACAGTCTCTTTTGTGGTAGTTTTTCCTTTAGAAAATATGCCGCTCAGGTTGAAAGGTTTGGTTGCTTCATCCGCTTTCATCCTTGCCTGGCTCTTCGTTCGACGGAGAATCGCCCTCACCCGCAAAGTCAATTCATCCAGATTAAAAGGTTTGCTAAGGTAATCATCTGCGCCGGCGGTGAAGCCGGTGATTTTATCTTCGTCTTTCGCCTTTGCGGTCAGGAATAAAATGGGGATGTCTTTGAGTAAAGGATCTGCACGCACCTCCCGGCAGACAGCATAACCATCCATACCGGGCATAATCACGTCCAAAATAATCAGATCAGGAACCTGCCTGCGTGCTTTCTGTAAACCATCCACCCCGGTGTTTGCTATGCCAACATGAAATTCATCGCCACGTAAGCATCTTTCGATTGTTCTCGAGACAATTTCATCATCTTCAATAACCAGGATATTTGTTGGTTTCATCGCAACCCCATCTACAGAATAATTAAGCGCACATTATTAAGTTCTTTAATAATATGTTAACAAAATAAAAAAAGCAAGTTCAGTGATTCGATTTTTTTATTTCCCCTTTATCCCGCTTTCACGGATGTTTTACATCGACCAGTTACCGCCTATGCTATCCTTTTGCTGGACTTCTGAGGAAACCTTTCCGTATTGTGTGAGGTAGCTGGCGTGATTCAAGTTACGAGACTAAATGGGACGCAGTTCTTTGTAAACGCGGAGTTGATCCAAATTGTGGAATCAACCCCGGATACGATTATTTCTCTCACTACGAATGTGAAGGTCATTGTCCACGAAACCGCTGCTGAAGTGGTGGATCGAATTATTGAATACCGGAAGAAGGTTTATTCTTCCCCACTTATTTACTCTGCGAGTAATTCTGTATCTGGAGAATAATTAATGGATTTAGCGACCATTTTAGGCCTTATCGGTGCAGTACTAATTGTCGTCGTTGTTATGATCATGGATGGCGGCTCACCGGTTGAATTGGTTACGCATCCGGCTGCTATCATCTTAACAATGGGCGGCTCATTGATGGCTGTTTTCATAACAACATCCTTGAAGCATTTCCTCCTGATCCCCAAATTAATTGGTGTCGCGTTCAAAGAGACACATTTCAATGAAGAAGAAGCCATAGAAACCCTGGCACGGATGGCAGACAAAGCCAGGCGTGAAGGTTTGCTGGCTCTGGAAGAAGAAAGCAAAAAGATAAAAGATCCATTCCTGCAGAAGGGAATTATGCTGGTGGTCGATGGTGTTGATCCCGCGCAGGTAAAAGCAATCTTAGAGACGCAAATCCATCATATGCAAGAGCGGCACGCGGCTAATTACGGTTTATTCAACGCTGCCGGTGGTTTTGCTCCAACCTTTGGTATTATCGGAACCGTCATGGGATTGATTTCAGTTTTGAAAGAACTGGATAATCCCGCCAAACTTGCAATGTCCATCGCTGCTGCCTTCCTGGCCACCCTGTGGGGTTTGCTTTCATCCAACCTGATTTATCTGCCTATGGGCGGAAAATTAAAGACCAAGGATACGCATGAAGCAGCGTACCGCAGTCTGCTGTTGGAAGGGATATTATCCTTGCAGGCTGGTGAAAATCCGCGGATCGTTCGTGAAAAACTGTACGCGTTCCTGCCTCCATCCGTAGCTGCGAAAGCTGCTGGCGCAGAGAAAGGAAAGGCACAAGTATGAGTCACGGAGGCGGTGAAGGTGGTGGAGATCGCTGGTTAGTCAGCTACGCTGATTTCATTACCTTATTAATGGTTTTATTCGTGGTCTTGTACTCCATGGGGCAGGTGGATGTAGAAAAGTACAAACAACTTGCCGATTCATTGCGTGCTGCTTTCACCCTGGGCGGAGGTCCTGTAAAAGTGGTAGATTCACAGATTAGCCAGGGTGGCGGAAGAAATCCGGATGGAGTACCCAATCCGATTGTTGTCCCGGGTATTCCAGATAAACCGCCAGCTTCAGAAGAAGTAGCCGGTAACCTGGCCAGCATGCTCTCAAAAAGTAACCTGGGAACAGCGGTCAGTGTTCAAACAAATATCGATGGGGTATTGATTTCTCTCAGCGAGAAGTTACTGTTCGATACCGGTACTGCATATCTCCAGGAAGAAGCTTATCCGGTTCTTGACACGATTATCGAAATGCTCAAGCCAACCCAGAATCAAATTAAGGTGATGGGCCATACAGATGACTCACAGCCAACTGATCCCCGTTATGGAAACAACTGGGAATTATCAACAGCACGGGCTATTGTTATCGCCAATTACATGATGGAGGCTGGATTAGAACCAGAGCGGTTGATTGTATCAGGGCGGGGAGAATATGAACCCATTTTTCCGAATGACACACCTGAACACCGCGCCATGAATAGCCGTGCGGATATTATCGTGGTCTACAATGTTGAGAAAAATGTTGTATCACCTGGTGGAAGCAAATTGCTGCCAACGCAATAATCCACGGGGAGGAAGCATATGAAAAATGTACTAAAGATATTAGGCTTGGTAGGCAAGATCTTTCTCTATATTATCGTTGTAGCTGGTAGTTTATTGAGTCTGGTTACAGCTTATATTGTTTTGGCGCCAGATGATCTGCCAAAACCATTCCATTTATCCTACCTTTATCCCACCCCGATTCCCGAAGCGACAGTTGAAGCTGTTGAAGAAGAAACAGTAGAAGTTCATGAAGTCAAACCCGGTGAAGGGATCATGATCGATACCGGTACAAAAATCATCAATCTAGCCGAAACAAATTCAAAAAAGTATATCCGGATTGGATTGGTGGTGGAATTTGCTCCCATGTATGAAGAAGCAGCTGCCCACGCGGCAGAAGGTGGTGATGCGGGGGCACATGGCGGAGAAGAGGCAGCAGTTGAAGATCCGGCTGTCAGCATGGTTATGACGGGGGTAAATGCAAGGCTGCCGATGATAAACGACACAATTATTACCTTAATTTCTTCAAAAACTTTTGAAGAACTGTACACCGCAACGGGCAAGGAAGCTCTGCGGGGAGAACTCATCCAAAAATTACAGGGCATGATGCCGGAATACAAGATCATCGGTGTTTATTTCACCGAATTTGTGGTCGAGTAGAAAGGTATTATGCTAACTCAAGCAGAAATTGATGCTCTGCTAAGCGGTGCAATTGCCATCGAAAGCAAGGATGGTGGCAATGATGTTAACCTTGCAGAAATCATGGGGCAATCTCCGGCAGGATCAGAAAAGCCAGATGCACCGTCTGGCGGGAAAAAA
Source organism: uncultured Leptolinea sp. (assembly GCA_964600595.1). Classification (GTDB taxonomy): domain Bacteria; phylum Chloroflexota; class Anaerolineae; order Anaerolineales; family Anaerolineaceae; genus DAIOEK01. Next base: position 45,419 of record CAZRKL010000002.1, on the reverse strand, counting down.
GTAACCGCATATAACTTCTGGTCTCCAGATCGCTTCTCCAAAGAACAGATGCGCGCTGTGGAATTGGTCCATGAGGATTTGTCAGAAAAACTGACAACTTCCATTCCAACCTTCTTGAGGACAAATCTCAAACCGAGATTGGTGCACACAGAGCAGGGGCGCTTTCATGATTTCTTGAAGGATCTGCCTCCAAACGCCCTTTTCCATATGATCACTCTGGCTCCCCTGCCTGGATATATGGTTGTCACCATCAGCCCCAATGTCAGTTATATGGTTCTCGAACAACGGCTGGGTGGCAAGATTGAAGGTGAAGCAAAAGAGAGGCCACTCACAGACATAGACCAATCCCTGTTGCGTGGATTGGTCGAGCATATGCTAAATGATCTGAAGAGCGCCTGGAGTAAGCTGGTTGCCCTGGAGCCATCACTCGAAGATAGTACTACAAACCAGCATTGGGTACAGATGATCATGGGTAATGAAAAGGTCATGCTGTTGACCTTCGAATTGACCATTCAAGGTGTAACGGGGTCGATGAATTTTTATCTCCCGTTCAGCACACTCAAACCAATTGGACCGGTATTGAACCCGCATGTTTGGATTTCTGGACGGAAAGAAAAAGTCATTGATCCGGCAGCTCGTGAACTGGCCATGAAGAACCTGGTTAATGTAGATTTACCCGCGGAAGTTATTTTAGGAGAAGCTGAACTTTCCATGGGCGATTTGTTAAACCTTGAGGTTGGCGACATCATTCAGCTTGACAACCGAAAGGATGACCCGTTGATCATGCAAATTGCGAATCAACGGTTGTTCAATGTTCATATAGGCAAGGTTGCTAACAATCTTGCTGTTCAGGTGGTTTCAGCGTTCCATGATCCTGCAATCAACCTGCGAAAAATCGAATGAGGTAATCTTATGTCTGATGCACCTGTTCCCGTTGTAAATCCATCACCTGCACCCGTGCAGACACCCACCCCTGTCTCTCCAGTGCCAGTTGCCCCTGAAGTAAAACCGAATACCGAGGCACGCATCGCTTCAAAAGGACAGACAAGCCTGGATATGCTGATGGATGTGCCATTAAAAATTACCGTTGAATTAGGTCGGACAAGGATGTCCTTACGCCAGACGCTTGATTTGGTTCAGGGTTCAGTAATTGAACTGGACCGTTTAGCGGGTGACCCGGTGGATGTGTTCGTAAACGAGCGCCTGCTGGCGAAAGGTGAGGTTGTTGTTGTGGATGATAAGTTCGCAGTCCGCATTACCGAGCTGATTGACCCTCAGGCTAACACAAGTAAGCCTTGAGGAATTTCTGATGAATTATGCAGAAAAATGGTTGAGCTGGTTTAAAACCCGATCAAGATTCACACAAATTGCCATCATCACGGGTGTATCTGTTTTGCTGGTAGTCGGGTTCTGGTTCACATTGTTTACTACACCAGACGGGGATAGCGCGGCAGATCTCACCAGCTCGAGTACCTGGATGATCAGTGTGTTCTTCAAACTACTTCTAGTTTTAATGATTATCTATGGAGCAGCAATAGTCATGAAACGGTGGATGGTCAACCCATCCAGGTCTAAATTACGGCAGATGCAGGTGGTGGAAACTTTGGGATTAACCCCCAAACGGGCGTTGCACATCATCAGGGTGGGTGAATCAGTATTATTGGTAGGTGCAACCGACCAGCAGATCACGTTGATAAAAGATGTATCAGAGTATCTTTCAGATGACACCGAAGAATTTCCGGAAGTGTTCAAAAAAGCTATTGATAAAGAGATTGCGGGAGGTTTGAATGACTAAGCAGAAACGCATTCTATTCCTCCTGTTGAGTCTGCTATCCATGTTCCTGTTGACATCATGCGCGGGGAATCCTGAATTACAGGCACCCGGTGTGACATTGTCGGTACAACCTGATGGAAATCCGGATCAGGTGACTTCAGGTGTCCAGCTTTTTGTCTTGCTGACGGTGCTTACGCTTGCTCCAGCCATTCTGATCCTGGCAACTTCCTTCACCCGGATAGTGATTGTCATATCCATGGTTCGAAACGCGATTGGCACGCCGACTATCCCGCCCAACCAGGTTGTGATTGGATTGTCGCTCATCCTGACCTTTTTTGTTATGGCGCCGACGTATGCCAAAATTGACGAGAACGCGATAAAGCCATACACAAATAACGAAATTTCTCAAGAAGTTGCGCTGGAAAGAGCCATTGAACCAGTCCGCGAGTTTATGTTCACCCAAACGCGTGAGAAAGACATTGAATTGTTTATGTCTATGAGCGGAAAGGAACGCCCCGCGCAGCTTTCTGATATCCAGACGGTTGATCTGTTTCCTGCGTTTGTAATCAGTGAACTCCGAACGGCATTTACCATGGGATTCATCATTTACATCCCATTCTTGATCATTGATCTGGTCATTTCCAGCGTGCTCCTGTCAATGGGTATGATGATGCTTCCACCATCCCTGGTTTCACTACCTTTCAAGATTCTCCTTTTTGTTCTGGTAGATGGATGGTATCTATTGGTAAAATCATTAATGTTGAGTTTCATGTAATGAGGCATTATGACTGAATCTTACGTACTCTCCCTGGCTCAGAACTCAATAACAGTAATGCTTATTCTGGCTGCGCCAGTATTGCTTGTCAGCCTTCTGGTTGGTTCTCTCATAAGCCTGGTCCAGGCAGCCACCCAAATTAATGAAGTAACCATGACCTTTATTCCAAAAATGGTAGCCATTGGATTGGTTCTCGCTTTCCTCGGGTCATGGATGTTGCAGCAATTGTTGGTATTTACCACAAGTCTATTTACCTCGCTGCCAAATTTTGTCAAATAAGGGGATCCTCACGTCATGGCACAATCTACGATCAATCAAATTCTAGCCTCTGTTGATAAAATGCGTCCCATGCCAACAAGCGTAACGCGGATACTCAATGCATTGGATGATCCAAACAACACGGCGGGAACCATCAGTGATTTGATTGGTCTTGATCAGGCTCTGGCGGCATCTGTATTACAGATGGCAAACTCAGCTTCAATGGGTTTCAGTTTTGTTTGCGCCTCGATCTCAGATGCGGTAATGCGCCTGGGAATTAAACGGATAAAGACTCTGGTTCTGGGCGCAGCCTCATCCGGACCATTAACCCGCAGGTTAAGTGGTTACCGGTTGGGTGCCGGAGAACTTTGGAATCATTCAGTTGTGACGGCAACCATTGCGCAATGGATTGCCAGATATTTGCGGTACCCTGACCCGGAAGAAGCTTATGTAGGTGGATTGCTGCACGATATGGGCAAGTTGATCCTCGACCAATATATGAACGTAGATTACATGCGCATTTTAGAACTAATGCGAAATTATGATCTGGCACTCTGGCAGGTTGAAGAGAAGCTGCTGGGAATTGACCACTCTGCGGTAGGAAGCCTGATGGCTGAAAAATGGAATTTCCCGGTTCTACTGGTTGAGGCGATCCGGTTTCACCATGCCCCTTCTTTTGCTAAAACAAAACCCACCCTAGGCGCGATCATCAATATTGCCAATGCTTTTAGCAAGACCCATACTTATATCTTGCTTGATCCCCACGGGAAAAAAGTACATCCTGAGGCATTGAATATCCTTGGAATTAATGAAGCCCAACTTGAGCAGATGCGAGAATTGGTACAGGAATATCAGTTCTCAGGAACAACCAACAATTAAGGCAGGTAAAAGTTGATGCAGACAACCGCTTTGATCTGTATCAATGATCCAATGGATCGGGATTTGCTCAAACTGGTGATGCAGCGGGAAGAAATTCATTTTCAAGTGATTGATTCACCACAAGATCTGGTTGGACTTGTACTTGAGGCTGAGCCTATGTTACTTTTCCTGGATGTATTGCTGCCCGGTGTAAATGGATTGGATGCCGTGGCAAATATAAAAAACCAGATGCAAGCAAGAGCACCACTAGTTGCAGTGGTTTCATCCCTGGCTTTTCCAGAGATTGTAACAAAAGCTCAAAAATCTGGTGTCGATGAGTTCATCACCAAACCATTGGATGCTGATCAATTGCGCTCCAGATTAAACAGAATGATAAACAAAGCGTTATCGGCTGGTGTAAAAAAATCTTAATAGATTAAACGTAATATTTACGCATTCTTTAGAACCACTTCATTCCCTCTTTACTGACATAAAGCTGAAAGCAGAATAACCTTAAGCTAGACCGTATCAGGACGGTTAAGCGATTATGTTAATATCTGTTGCTCAAGCACAAATCTTCTTTATGGTTTTCACCAGGGTCATGGCCATGGTGTTACCTGTCCCTGTTTTGGGAGGGCAGTCCATCCCACCACAGGTACGGATCAGCCTGGGAATTATCCTCAGCGCTATCCTTATCCCGTGGAATCCCCTCCCTGCAGGAACTGAAGCGTTAGGCCTTTTTGCTTTTGCCGGAGGAATTTTCAGAGAACTAATTGTTGGTTCCCTGGCAGGGATGGCTGCTGTTCTTACTTTCGGCGCATTACAGATGGCTGGTGAATTGATGGGCATTGGCAGCGGTTTCGGATCAGGACGGGTTTTCAATCCAACCCTGGGCGAGACAGGATCATCCGTCGATCAATTCTTCATCATGGTTGGCATGTTGTTATTCGTTGTAATGGATGGCCATCATGTAGTTATCCAGGCGATCCATAAATCTTTTGAGGTGCTGGAGGTAAATCAGCCTATCCCATTCACCGATCCTGAAGTTCTGGTGCGGATGGCTGCACAGATGATCGCTGCCGGGGTGCAGATGTCTTTACCTGTAGTTGGCGCACTTCTGCTCGCTGACCTGACGTTGGGATTGCTTGCCCGAGTTGCGCCGCAAGTGCAGGTTTATTTTTTGGGTTTACCCGTAAAAATCGGGCTGGGGATGCTGGCAGTTGCGTTTAGTTTTAGTGTTGCCCTTCCAATGATGCAGCAACTCTTCCGCTCTGTTGGACCGCGAATGCTGCAATTACTTGCCAGGTAAATGGATATGTCAGATAAAACCGAAGCACCTACTCATCGAAGGTTAGAAGATGCCCGCCAGGAAGGGCAGGTTGCCCGCAGTCTAGAATTAAACACTGCAGTAATCTTGCTGGTTGGAACTCTTTTGCTTCAGGGTCCTGGCGCCCAACTGGTCAGATTGATCAAGGAAATGATGGTTTCCGTGATCATGATATTGCCTGATTTTGAATTAACAGGAACCTGGATGAAGGATTTTGCCGTTGAGCAATTGATGGCATTTGTCCCTGTGGTGGGGATTATCCTGATCGGTTTGATGATATCAGGTGTGTCTGTCACTCTGATCCAGACAGGTTTTTTGTGGGCAAGCAAGAAGATAGGTTTTGACTTCAAAAGAATTAATCCCATTACTGGCTTTCAACGGATTTTCTCCGCTCAAGGTTTGATCGAACTGGGAAGAGCGTTACTAAAACTCGCCCTGGTTGGATATGTTGCCTACAGTTTCTTAAACAGCCATATGCAAGATATTCTTTATTTGGGGAACAATGATCTGGCTTCAGGTGTTACTGAATGGTCTGAACTGGCTATATCACTGGGAATCAGAGTTGGGTCATCCTACCTTGCCCTCGCTGCAGCAGATTATGCGTTTCAACGCTGGCGTTTTATGCGTTCGATGCGAATGACCAAAGAAGAAATTAAAGAGGATTTCAAACGGTCTGAAGGAGATCCATTCTTGCGTGGACGCATACGGGCGCAGCAAAGAAAAATTGCACGCACCCGGATGATGAGTAATGTTCCAAAGGCAAAAGTAGTGGTTACCAATCCAACTCACTTTGCAGTGGCAATTGATTACGATTCCGACGCAATGCGCGCTCCGCGTGTGCTGGCAAAAGGTGCTTTCCATGTTGCTCAGCGTATCGTGGATATTGCCCGTGAAAACAAAGTTCCTGTTGTGCAGAATGTGCCGCTTGCGCGCTCCCTTTATCGTATGGTCGAAGTGGATCAGGAAATTCCGCCAGAGATGTATATGGCTGTAGCTGAAGTTCTGGCTTATGTCTATCGGTTGAACAAACCAGCTTCTCGTCAACCGATGACAGCCAACCCATAAAACAAATTTAGAGGTATTACATGGTTGCATCTAATCCAACAGCAAATATTTCAAGTCTCCGGAGCTTATTCAAGTCCCGGGATATTGCCCTCGCGTTTGGTCTGGTCATGATTGTTGGATTGATGATCATTCCTCTCCCGCCCGTTCTGGTGGATTTATTGGTAGCGTTGAATATCGCCCTATCCATCGGTGTGATTTTACTGACAATGTACATTTCACAACCCATGGAGTTTTCGGTATTCCCTACATTTCTGTTGCTCATCACCCTATTTCGATTGGGGTTAAACATCTCAGCCAGCCGGTTGATATTACTGGAAGGAAACGCCGGTAAAGCAATAGAAACATTCGGCACTCTGATCGTTGGTGGAAACTACGTTGTCGGTGTAGTTATTTTCCTCATGCTGATGATCATCCAATTCGTGGTTATTAACAGTGGTGCGGGGCGTGTTGCAGAAGTATCTGCCCGCTTCACCCTGGATGCCATGCCCGGTAAGCAGCTTTCCATTGATGCAGATTTGAACGCCGGGATTATCGACGAAACAGAAGCTCGTTCCCGCCGAAAACAGGTAGAAACCGAAGCTGACTTCTATGGGGCAATGGATGGTGCCAGTAAATTTGTGAGGGGAGATTCCATCGCGGCAATCATCATCATGCTGGTCAATATAATTGGCGGATTTGTTATTGGCATGGTGCAGCGCAACCTCGAGTTTACCCAGGCGTTGCAGACTTATACACTGCTTACTGTTGGTGCCGGTCTGGCCGTGCAAATTCCTGCGCTGTTGGTTTCTTCAGCCGCAGGTTTAATTGTCACTCGCTCGACTTCTGAAAAATCGCTGGGTACTGACCTTTTTGGGCAGCTCTCCAATTTCAATACCCTGGCTGTTGCAGCCGGAATTATTGTCTTAATGGCTTTTGTTCCCGGCTTACCCAAGGTCCCATTTTTTGCGGTGGGTGGCGCGCTGGGTATTGCGGCTTATTATGTTTCAAATTTTCAGAAGAAAGAAGCGCAGCTGAAACAATTGCCAGCATCAGCTGCTGGTCCGGTGCCATCGGCAGAACCAGAAACTCCCGAAGATATGCTCAACATGGTGGTTGTTGACCCCATGGAATTGGAAATTGGTTACAGCCTGATACCTTTAATTGACAATGACCAGACAGATAACCTGCTCAAGAGGATTACGGGTATCCGCAGACAGGTCATGGCCGAATTGGGTTTAATCCTACCGGTGGTTCGGATTCGGGATAATCTGCGCTTGCAGCCATCACAATACCGGATCAAGATCCGCGGGCAGGAAGTGGCAAGAGGGGACCTGATGCTGGGTAACATGCTGGCGATTCCCGGCAGCGAAGCTGATCCGAATCTGAAAGGGGTTCCCACTACCGAACCCGCTTTTGGTCTGCCTGCCCAGTGGATTCCCGAATCTGAACAGGGACGCGCTGAGTTGATGGGCTATACCGTCGTGAATCCTCTTTCGGTTCTGAGTACACACCTGACAGAGGTCGTCAGGCATTACGCCCCAGACTTGCTCAACCGGCAGATGGTGCAGGAAATGCTAAACCAATTAAAATCCCGCAGCCCAGCTTCGGTAGAAGGTGTTATTCCTGAGATCTTGAGTTTGAGTGAATTCCAGACAGTGCTACGTAATCTTCTACGCGAACGGGTGCCCATCCGTGACTTAAGTGGGATATTGGAAGTTGTTGCGAACAACGCCACCATTACCCGCGACCCCAACATTCTGGCAGAAGCTGTCCGTCAGACAATGGCACACACCCTCTCATCTCTGTACCGCGATGAAGAAAACGCCCTGCATGTCTTTACTCTGTCTCCTGAGTTAGAAAGCATGCTTCGCTCTTCTCTGGGCGTAACCGATTCGGGAGTAGGTTTTCAAATTGATGCTTCCCTTGCGCAGGTCATATTGAGAAACACCGGAGAAAAGATGGAGGCGTTGGCAGGGCTGGGGCATATGCCCATTCTCCTCTGCCCGCGTGAATTGCGAATGGCTTTTAAACGTTTGGTTGAGCAGTCTCTCACCAATTTGGTTGTACTGGCTTATTCAGAAATCAGCCCGGGAACGAAAGTAAAAGCCCATGGCATGGTTAATATGAATTAATCGGATCGAGGTAAATGATGCGAACAAAAACTTTTCGAGCTCAAAACATGATGGCAGCGCTCCAGGATATCCAGCGCGAGATGGGACCTAATGCCATTGTTCTATCCATGCGAGAAATCCCAACCGGTCCTGCCTGGCAGGTTTGGAATAAAACGGGCGTGGAAGTTGTCGCAACAACCGAATTACCATCGCAGAGTTTACCCCAACAAACGAAAAAGCAAACAGAAGAAGTTATCCCTGGACGCAAAGAAATTGAAGATATTTTAAATGCTATTGCAGACAGGAAAGGCTTCACGCCAACAACGAGTTCAGAGGCATTTCAGGTGAGGAGAGAAGCTAAGCCGCGAGCACATCTGGGTACCCGCACTGAGCCCGCCAAGTGGACGCCACCCTCGTTGAATCCTGAACCAGAGCTTGAGTTATCTTCCTCTATTGATTTGAGCATGACGGATCGTCTGGGTGATCTTGTAGATGAGATTATTCAGGGACACCAGGCATCAGAGCAAGCAGCGATTCCAGAGCAAAAAGATATTCTCGAGGGTATCTCCCGCAAACTTACCCGCCAGGGATTGAATTCCATCTATATTAAGAAAATTATGGATGCCAACCGGAAAGCACTGAGCCCGGTAATTTTGCAGGATGATGAACGACTCACCAGGTATGTAAAACAACAACTTGAGGCATCTTTAAAACCGCAAAAGAACAGTATGGCAATCATTCCATCCCGCATCATGTGCCTGATTGGTGCAACGGGCAGTGGAAAAACCAGCACCTGTGCTAAACTGGCTGCCTTCTACACACGAACGATGGGCAAAAAAGTTGTCTGGGTTTGCGCCGACACCATCCGCGCTGGTGCAATTGCAGAAACTCGAACTTATACAGATGTCCTGGAAATACCTTTGTTCTTTGCTTATACACCACAGGAACTGGGTGAGATTGTGAATTCACAAACCGATGCAGACCTGGTACTGGTGGATACACCCGGAGTCAATATGTTGGATGAGGACAAGGTGCTCGAGCTGGGCACTTACCTGAGCCAGATCTCCGGCAGATCCATCTACCTTACCGCCCCGGCAACCACCAAGCTGGCAGATCTTTTACAGGCAGTTTCTACCTTTTCTCCTTTCAATTTGAAAGGGTTCATTGTCACAAAAATGGATGAGACTTATGCCTATGGTGAGTTATTCAATTTGATGCATGAAACAAAGATGCCCCTGATGTATATTACCCACGGCACCCAGGTTGTTGGAAAAATCCGCCCTGGTGATCCTGCTGCTCTGATCGACGCTATCTTTGCTGGAGGATTTCACGGATGAGCGCAAAAGATGATAAAGATACTAAAGAAAAGCAAATCCAAAAGGCGCCGAAAGGAACCCGCCTTCCAATCCTCTGGGTTACGATCAACACCTTTGGTCAGATTATTGTCACTCTAATTGGAATATCTGTGGCTGTCATCTCATACATACACGGCGCAACTTTTCTGATGTGCGCGATACGGGCTGCAGCTTCTATGCTGGCGGTCGGATTGATTATCTGGCTAATCTATTGGATGGTTGCCAGAGGCAGTGTTGATATGATGAAGGATTTATATGAAGAACGCCAGCAGGAAATCCGAAGACAGCAAGGTGTTGGGCGCACTATGGATTTTGGTGGATAGGTAATTGATGACCATTATGGCCGGAGAAGCTGATCTTCTTACCCGATTTGTCACGACACATTCGCCAGAACTTCGCGAAGAGCTGGTTCTGCGCTATGTTTCGCTTGTGCACTTTGTGTTGGGCAGGCTCGGGATATCGCAAGATTTGGGCAATGATTATGAAGATATGGTCAATCAGGGCTTGATTGGTTTGATTGAAGCAGTTGACCGTTATGATCCGGCATATAACACCCAGTTCTCAACTTATGCCACAGTTCGCATTAGAGGAAAGGTTCTTGATTACCTTAGATCATTAGACTGGCTCAGCCGCACTGCCCGGCACCGCACTCGTGATATCCGCCAGGCGATTACGGTCCTCACCGAACGGAACCAGCGAACACCTTCAGATGCTGAACTGGCTGAACATTTGGGGATGGACATTGAAAAAGTACAGCAGGCTCTGGTTGATTCCAGCCGGGTATTGGTATCGTTGGATGCGGTCATCGATGTAGATGATGAGAGTGAGACATCTCTCTATGACACTCTGGCAGATGATGACCAGGAAGATCCATTCGACCAGGTAGCCCGAAAAGATATGCAAACCAGGTTGGTTGAAGCATTAAAAGAGCTTCCTGAACGAGAACAGTTGGTTTTATCACTTTATTATTATGAGGATTTGACATTGAAAGAAATAGGTGAAGTATTGGGGGTTTCAGAATCTCGCGCGTGTCAATTGCACGCTCGAGCTGTAATGAACCTGCAGGCATTATTAAAAACTGGAGTGACACATGGGTAATACAATCATTCCCGGATTATTAAATGACACATTAAGTCTTGTTCAACTTGCCCGTGAAACAGCCATGGCGCAGGGTAAGAATGCCCAGGCGCAAAAGCTTACGCCAGTGGTTGATGATCTGAAGTCGCTTGTAAAGACATCACAAGAAAATTTGGCTCCAGTTCAACCAGGCGGCATGATGGTTCAATCAGATTTCAAAACATTGCTGCAGGCTGCCAATAACCATAACGGAGCCCAGAGAGTGATGCCATCACAAAATATCGTTGAGCGCAACCAGATGGTTGTTGCAATGGCAGCTGGCAATATGCAGGATATTGACATCGCCCGTCAGATGGGAATGACGCGTGAAGAAGTACGGCTCATCCTGAGTGTTCAGGGAAAATAGGAGGTAATTATGATCAAAGGATTGTACGCAGCGGCAACTGCAATGCTGGCTAACATCACCAGACAGCAGGCGATTGCACATGATGTTGCCAACCTGGATACTCCCGGTTTCAAACAAGTATTAACTGCCATGGATGATTTTGTCACAACCCAGGTGAATCAGGTTAACCCTAATGATCCCAATCGCAGAGTAAATGTATTAGGCCGATTGGGGTTGGGTGTGGAAGGTGTGACAAATATGAATGATTTCTCTCAGGGTGGGTTAAAAGAAACCGGCTATGAGTTAGATGTTGCCCTGGATGGACCTGGTTTCTTCAGGATCCGAACAGCTGCCGGTGAACGGTACACCCGTGATGGCCGTTTTCTTCGGGATGCCCAGGGAAACCTGGTGACTACCAACGGTTTTAATGTATTAAATGCTAGTGGCGCGCCGATAAAACTGGGTGAAGGGAAAATCAATATTGCACAAGATGGAACGATCACCGTTGAAGGGGATGCTGCCGGGCAGCTGGGAATAGCAAGTTTTTTGACACCAGAAACCCAATTAGTTCGGGATGGTGAAAATGCTTTCAGTTCAACTGGTGCTCCCAATGGCACCGAAAAGGGTATTGTTGCGCAGGGCTTTCTGGAGATGTCTAATGCCAATCCGACCCGGATTATGACCCAGCTGGTCGAAGTCACCCGTTCTTATGAAGCTGCTCAGCAAATGGTATCCAATCAGGATGAATTGCTCGGAAAAGCTATTGCTACATTAGGCAGAATTGGTTAAGAGAGGTAAATCATGGCAACATCACTATTTCATATTTTGAACATCTCCCGGATGGATATGTTATCCAGAATGACAGCGCTGGATACTGTGGCCAACAATGTTTCAAACATAAACACCATGGGATACAGAGGAAGCCGCTCCAATTTCCAGGAAATGTTGGATAAGGCAAAGCTGGAGGGCGTTCATCTCACGTCCACACAACTCAACACGATTCAGGGTTCTGTTGTGCAGACCGGTAATCAATTAGATGTTGCCATCGAAGGGGATGGGTTCTTTCAGATAAATATTGGTGGTGGAAAAACAGGCTACACGCGTGATGGTCAGTTGATGATCGATGCGCAGGGAAGGTTGGTAACAGCATCTGGAAATCCGCTTATCTGGACGGGCACCATTCCCACAGGCGCTGAGGAAATTGCATTCCAGCCTGATGGCCTGGTAAGAATGCGCGTAGGTGATAATTGGATGGAAGCTGGCACAATCAACCTTGCCAGGTTTGCCAATCCCAGTGGTTTGCAATTGAATGGAAATAATATATTGGTGGAAACGGTAGCGTCGGGTACTGCCCAAACCGGAAGACCGGGCAGCCAGTTATTTGGCAGGTTGCTGGGTCAGACTGCTGAAAGATCAAATGTAAATATGGCTGATGAGATGACAAATATGATTGTTATTCAGCGCAATTTCCAGATGAGTACCCGCATCTTTCAGGCTACCGATACTATGATTAGTCAGGCGATTCATGTACGCAAGGGTTAAGTTCTTGCGTGGATTGTCGATAATAAAGGTACAGGCTAAAACAGCCCTGCCCGATATTGTATGGAGGTAAACCGCTTATGAAAATCGACAATAATCATCTGAATCCACTGAATACTCAGAAGTCCGAGAACCTTCAGCAGGTTGAGAAACAGCAGCGAATGGTTGAGAACACTCAATCTACGCCGCAGCGTGACCGGCTGGAACTTTCGGAAAAAGCCAGGCTTTTATCTAAAGCTCGCATGGAACTGGATGAAACCCAGGACATCAACCAGAGCAAGGTTGAAATGTTGAAAGAAGCAATTAACCAGGGTACATATCAGATTCCTTATGCCGAGGTGGCGAAAAAGATCCTTGGGAATATTGATATCAAAGGATAAGGATACCCTGTAATGAATGAAAACACCCAAATCCGCTCTTTGTTGACTGTACTCGAAGACTACCTGGTACAGGAATTTCGCCTGTTACAGAGTCTGATTGTGATCACAAATGAAGAGCGTAAATTCCTCCCAGGTGGTGATCCGGATGAATTAATGTCGCTTGTTGAGCGAAAAGAAAATATTCTGGATCAAATGTCTTTGCTTGAAGAGAAGAGGCGGACAGTCATTGAATCACTCGGACGGGAATTGGGTGTAACTCCGGGTACATCTTCTCTTGGTGAAATTCTTCCATGGATTGATACTGCAACAGCCGGACGGTTACAGCGGTTAAGTGACGGAATTGCGATGCTTGTCGGGCAGGCACGCGACCTTAATTACGGCAATCGCGCACTGGCAGTTACCGCCATTGATTGGCTTGAAGCTACCAGGGCGTTTATCTTTGGGTTCTACCAAAACCAGGTTACTTACACACCACCTGGTCCCAATCCCTCCACCGAGCAACTTCCGGCGTGGGGTGTTGAACACAAAGCCTGAACAATTACTACAGGTGTATTATGCCGAATTTATTCGCAGGAGTTAGTTTAGCCTTACAATCAATACTCAGTCATCAGGCATCCGTGCAGGTGATTGAGCATAACGTAGCCAACGTAAACACACCTGGCTATAAACGCCAGGAAGCGGTGTTAAAATCCGGTCCGGCTGTTTCTTCTCCAGGTGCTTCTTACAATGTGGGCGTGGGGCAAATAGGTACCGGTGTTGTGGTAGATAAAATCCGCCGTTTCAGCACCGATTTTTATGATATGCGTTACCGGTCAGAAATTCAGTCTTCTGCTCAGTTCGGTCTTCAAGCGTCAATCCTCTCACAAATTGAAGCAGAATTCTCTGAGACTTCAACCAATGGGTTACTGAATAAGCTGGATGAATTCTGGGCTGGTTGGCAGCGGTTGAGCGCTGATCCAAGCAACTCTGCTCTAAAAGCAGAATTAGTGGATGTAGCAAATACACTTACTCAATCCATTCAATATCGAGCGTTAAACATAAGAACAGTTCAGGCAGATCAAAACCTTCAGATATCACAACGGGTAGATAGCATTAACCAACTGGCAGAACAAGTTGCCAGATTAAATGGGGAAATTATGCGTGTGGTATCCATTGGTGAACAGCCAAATGATCTAATGGATCAACGGGATGTCATACTGGATGAACTCGCGAAGCTGAGTGGCGCAACTTCAGCATTGCAGTCTGCCGGTGATGTTATTGTTTCAATTAATGGGCATGTATTGGTTCAAGGCGTTACTCCATTTGGGTTGCAAACCCAACCCGATCCAGTGAATCCGAATTTATTTGCTGTACGGTGGAGCGATGGTCAGAGCTTCAATCCATCTTCTGGGGAATTGGCTGGATTATTCAGCGCCAGAGATGGTGTTCTGGGCGATCAGATGCTGGCTTTAAATGACCTTTCTGGCACGATCATCTCCCGGGTGAATGCCTTACATCTTAGCGGATATGCACCGGGCAAAACCAACACACTTGTTAGCAACGACACCATTCAATCCATCCAGGCAGGAGTTCTGGCTGTTGGGCAAACTGAACTTGCTTCGGGTAATTATTTTGTTGAAACCCGGCTTGATGCGGGCACCTGGCAGTTCAGGATGGTTGATTCCACAGGGAACCCGGTAAGTATTCAGCTTTCAGATCTTAGCGGGTATAGTAACGATTGGCAGGATATTCCCACTGCTGGCGGATTGCCGGTAGCATATGATACAGGTCGCGGAATTACCATGCAGTTTGGTGGTGATGTAAGCCTTTATACAGAAAACAGTTACACGACAGGTGCCGCTTCAGTTCAGTTCTATGAGCAGCAAGAGTTCTTTACTGGTACCGATGCCTTGACCATTGCAATAAATTCAACACTGCTGGCCAACCCGAATTTACTGGCAACTGCTACTGCTCCCAACCAACCCGGTAACGGGGATTTGGCTCGCGCCCTGGCAAATGTCCGAACTGAGAGTTTGATGAGTGGCGGGTTAAGCACCATAAATCAGTTTTATACCGCACAAACCGCCAGGTTCGGAGTGGATATCCGCAGGGCAAAAACAAATGCCGCTGATCGTCTGACCGTGGCAAATGTTATTGACCAACAGCGTCAATCCATTTCGGGTGTCAACCTGAATGAAGAAGCGGCGAATCTCATTAAAGCTCAGAAGGCTTTTGAAGCATCTGCCCGATTGATGACAGTAATTGATGAGATGATGAACACCATTATTAATGGTATGGGTATTGTGGGCAGATAATTAAGGAGGCAAAGATGCGTGTTTCTGACCGAATGGTAGCTAATCAAATGATCCAGTATATGAATGACAACAAAGCGAAGTTGGATCAATTATCCAATCAGGTTGCCTCTGGAAAGATTTATCAAAATGTTTCAGATAACCCCGCGCAGATGTCTGCTGCGCTGACAATAAAGTCAACCTTGCGAACCGGTCAGGCATATTTGGAAAATGCGAACCGGATCGATGGCTGGATGAAGACAACAGATCAGGCATTTGCTCAAATGAGTACCCTCGTTATCAGGGCGTTAAATTTGGTGCAGAAAGGTTTGTCTGACACAATTGGAGCTCATGAAAGAGCAACAGCACTTGCTCCTGAGATGAACGGAATTTTAGACGAAGCCATCGATATGGCAAACTCCACATTCATGGATCAGTATGTCTTTTCCGGTTTCCAGGTTAATACTGAACCATATGAGATCAATCCAGCTGATAACAGCCAGGTGCTATATCGGGGTGATGCTGGTTTGATGCAGCATGATATTGGAACCGGTCAATCGGTTACAACGAATATTAATAATTCATCGTCCCTTCAGGCGATGTTTAACGCAGTCATTCGGGCGCGTAACGCGCTGCAAACTGATAACCGGGCAGAATTAGATGCTTCACTCTCTGATCTGAACAATGCCCAGAATGCCATTGGAGATATGCGCGCAACCAATGGAGCTCGGATGCGTCAGGTGGATAACGCCATCACCTACCTGGAGAAATCAAATCTTACTTTGAAAAGCTTGCTTTCTGAGAAAGAAGATGTTAATATGGCTGAAGCAATTGCGAACCTGACCAACCAGGAGACCACCTATCGGGCGGTTCTTGAAGTTGGGCAGAGGGCAATTTCTTCATTGAACCTGTTTGACTTACTTCGCTAAACTCAGAGAGTGATGGATGCTTGTATTAACAAGGCGCGTAGATGAAAGCCTGAACATTGGTGATTCTATAGAGGTGACGGTTCTTGCCATAGAGGGGGACAAGGTTAAGATAGGTATTAAAGCGCCTCGCGAAATCACGATACTTCGCAAAGAAATTTTCCAGGCTGTTCAGGAACAAAATAAGCTGGAGCAATTTCTTGCAACCAGCCCTGAACCAGATTCTTTTAAAGAATTGCGGGAATTACTCGCAACCAATTCTGATGATACAACCGATAACGTGGTTAATCATTCAGGTGACGCAGATAAGCCTGCTCAGCAATAATCTTTTTGTACGGAATACCTCTTATAGTAATCATCATTGCAGCTTCAGCGTCTGCTACTCGAATGATTCGCCCGATAATATTAAAAGGATCGTTATCGTGCAGAGTTACAACTGCCTGGAAGATATCGCCGGGAAGTTTACTCTGATCAGGGTTTAGAAATCGGATCCCAATTTCACAAATATCCATAATATCGAAAGATGTTCCCCTGATTGTAATCTGAGGACGATGTCCATCTGGATAAACAATTCTAAAATACGCTCGGCGATCTTTATTGAGGGTTGCTTTTTGATCCATTCGTTTATCCTATATATTTTTGGTTATAGATGATCTCTGACTCTTTGAATATAAGCAAATATTTGCGCAATTACAAGGTATAGTTCTGGTGGAATTGCCTGGTTAATATTTATCTTAGCCAGGGTTTCTGCCAATAATGCATCTTCATGCATGGGAATTTGATTGGCTCTGGCAATCGACATAATTTGTTCTGCAATTTTACCATGCCCAGATGCCAGAACAATTGGCGCCGCGTCAGTATCGGGGTTGTAACCGATCGCTGTGGCTGTTTGTCTGTTTTTATTTTTACGATCTGGAGTGTAATCTGTCATCCTCAAACCTCCAGATTTACATCAGATTTGGTGAGGTTGGAAGTTACCGCTGAGGTCGTTTCACCGGATATCGCTGTTCCCGTTTCCACTTGAGCATATCTGGTTTCAAAACCCAGTGATTTCAAGTTTTCTTTCAGCGATTCCAATTCACTCGATGCTGCCTGACTGATGTCAGAATCAGTACCTGTGATGGTTAGACCGAGTTGATGGGAGACTACCGATAAATCCACCTCAATACTTTTGTCATGCGAAAGGTCCACTTGGACAATTATGCGGGTGTAATGTGGATTAACATTTTCAATACCTTCAGCAGACTGATCCCGGGCGATGCGAATCCGGGCAGGGTGCAATTCTTCTTCATAATCTGCTTTGCCCTGAACCGGAAATTGCACAGGCAGTTCCAGACGGATCCATTCGTTCTTTTTGCCCTCGTTCCCGCCGGAATTGAACAGATGGACAAGGCGTAAATGATCATTGAAACTGTCAATATCACTGGCAAGTGCATTGTATCCACGAGCGGCCAACTCAGTCCGCAGCCTGGTAAGCGCCAGCAATCCACGTTCCAGATCGGTTACATCTGTGTTTATAAGATTTGCCAACTCTCCTTCGAGCGATTTCCCAAGCAGGCTCACCGCGTTTTTCAACCGGGCAATCATCACCTCAGCTGGCTGATCTCCTATGATGATCGCCTGCGAAAAAACATTCAAAACCTGGCTAATTTGCGCCCGCATGCTGGACGAAATGGAGCCGTCTTGTTGTAATTGTCCCAGCTGCTGGACCAGTTTTGCGAATGCCTGGGTTACTTCGGCGGGTGAATTTGCCAGTAACCGAAGTGTTTCAGGACTGACCGGCACCTGATGTGATTTCAACAGTACAGCTAAATTCGCTTCGGTTTCCCCCCAGGGTTGAATTCCTTCAAGGACTCTTCTGAGGTCCTGAAGAACTTCTGCTGTCACCGGCAATCCCTGCCGGATAACAGCCTGGGCAAGGATCTGGTTTTCTGGTGTGGCGGGTAAACCAATTTGGTTAAGTAAACCTTTTAATAGAAGAGCTTCTCGGTTTGTAGTAGCCACTTCAGCAGCGCTCTGCTGGGTTGGAAGCTCAAGTAGCTGAAGTGTCACTACCTGGTTGCTCATATCTTTGACCAGGAACTGGGCAAAACGCCTGTCGATGAGTGCTGTTAGTTGTTCGGGATTTGTCAACCGGGCGACCACTTGCACGCCCTGGATCGAAAGGATTACTTGTTCATTGCCTACCTTCAAAACTTCTCCGGCAACCCGTTGATTAACCCGAAGGAATAAACTCCCTTCATCAGGGTGTTGTACAGGAGAAACAGGTGGGGGTCCAGGTATGGTGAACATGATAACCAGTTCCGGGCGGTTGATCATCCATGATCAACCGCCCGTAGTTATACTAAATTAGCGTTTCAAATTGACCAGTTCCTGCAGGATTTCATCGGAGGTCGTAATGATACGTGATGAAGCCTGAAAACCACGCTGGGCAAGAATCATATTGGTGAACTCCTGCGCCATATCGACATTGGAAGCTTCCAGGTAACCACTGGCAATGGATCCACGTCCGCCGCTGCCAGCCAGTCCAACCTGTGGATCACCTGAGTTGAGACCGACCTTAAACATATTTTGTCCAGATCGCAACAAACCTGCGGGGTTGGTGAAGTGCGCCAGAGAGAGCTGACCGATAAGCTGTTTCAAACCATTGGAATACACCAGGTAGATTTCACCGGTGTTCGGAGCACCGTAGATATCCGTAACAGTACCAGCCGGGAGACCATCCTGGCTGCGCACTGCAATACTGTTGGGGGCAGAGAGCATGGTCACACTGGAAAGGTCAAGCTGACCTGCCACAGTAAGATTGATATCCTCCGCTCCCGAGCTTCCATCAACATGGATGGGGGTGGTCAGAGTGTGAGAAACATAAGCGCCATCAGTATCGACAGTAAGTGTGCCCGCGCCTGTGGTTCCTGCCGGGGGTGTCTGGAATGCAAATCCCCAGGTGTTATCGGTTGCGCGGGTGAACCTGACGGATACGGTGTGAAGTGCACCCAGAGTGTCGTAAACACCGAAAGTTGTATCTACAGTGCCGCCAGTTGGAGTTGAGGAGTCCAGATTTCCACCCACGAAAATATTGGATGTTGCCTGAGCCAGTGTGGCATCCAGAGTAATCTGGATATCTCCAATGGGTTGATTTGAGTCGATGGCTGTGGCACCCGGCAGCATGCTCCATCCCTGGATGCGCATACCGGATGAGTTGTTTACCAGGTAACCACCGGCGTCGATTTCCAGCGATCCTTCGCGGGAATAACGGAGTTCTTCACCCTGCGCGTAAATGAAGAAGCCATTTCCCTGAACAGCCAGATCAGTGCTTCTTCCGGTGCTCTGCAGCATACCCTGGGTAAAGATGGGAGAGATGTAACCGATTTTTACACCCAGACCGATCTGGGTTGGGTTAATACCGCCATTCGTAGCAGAAGGAGCGGCGCCAGAGTTCATGATCTGGGCAAATTGGTCCTGAAATACCACGCGGGATGACTTGAATCCAGTTGTGTTGGAATTTGCCAGGTTGTCAGAAATTACATCCAGATAATTCTGATTCAAATTCAAAGCGCTAATTGCAGTAAACATAGAGCGTATCATTGTAAATTCTCCTAGAGGTGTCAGTCACAGGCTTCCTCCAAGAGGGCCAGCCTGTGTTTATGATTAATTCATGCCTCAACATCATTATCGGCATGTTCAACGGTTTGCGCAGGATCAGCGAAAACCACACTATCGATCTGGGTGAATACACCCTCCCCGCGACTTGGTTCGTCGAGGGCAGTAATTACAAGCCTTTCTTTCACGTTTACAATGAAAGCCAGGTCATCCACCAGCACCAGGGATTCTTTACCCCCACGCTTTTCAGCCTTATCCACGGCATTTGCAAGTCGGGATATTCCCTCATCATTCAGGTTTATATTCCGTACCTGCAAACGTTTTTGTGCATGGTTGGAAAATCGTAAATTCTGAACTTTTTCCAGGGCTTCTGCGAAACTTGTTGAGTTGGGTCCCTGAATTTGTCCATGTTGGACCTGATTTTGATCCTGAACAGGTTTAATGGGTTGATTATTCGTTATCCTGATGGGATCTGTCATAGACTTACTCCATTTCTTCGGGAAGCTGTTTTACCTGAGTTATGTAAGCCAGAGGGATGAGCTGGTCATTTACCGTTAGGTAAATTTCGTTTTCAGAAACTTCCATGCCGGTGACTTCACCTTCTGCCATTACATATCCTTTATTGGTAGCAACGACTTCCTTGCCAATGAGATTTGCGGCATAGGTCGCCTGCGATGCTCTTGCCATTTGTTCCATTTTTTGCGACAATGCCTGCAATTCATTCAGCGTGTTAAGCTGTGTCACCTGACCCATCAGGTTTTTATCATCCATTGGTTCCATGGGATTTTGATTTTTCAGTTGCGCCATGAGCATCATCATGAAATCACTATTTCCCATGCCCAGTAAACCGGCAGCTTTATCTGATGTGATAGATTCAACGCCCGAGCTCTGGGATGCGACTACTTGAGTAATGGGTGTGATTGCCATATTTTGTTTCCTTATATTTTGTAATCGATCAACGATTCAATCAGACGAGCAGGTTCTCCCCCTGTAACCTCAGAAGATACAGTTGGTGCTGTATATCGTGCCGGAGTTTGGTTGGGGTTTTGAAACGTACCCTGATTGGATTGCTGGTTCGATTGAGTTCCGATTTGCATATTCGCGATCTGGATCCCTGCATCGGTAAGGTTTTGGCGTAATTGAGCCATCTGGCCTTCCAGCAGTTTACCTGTCACCGGATTATCAGCCAGCATCGTTACACCGACACCCTGTGATGTGGTGGTGATCTTAAGATCGATATGCCCTAATTCGTGGGGATACAATTGAATGCGGAGGGTTTGCCTGCCTGTCTGCGTCAGTTTTTCCATCTGTCGGGCAATTTGTCCGATGATGTTTGTTGTCTGAGCTTCCGCCAGGCGGTCCGGCTCGATGGCTTGGTTAACCGGGTTTTCCACTTGTGTGGTCGCAACCCCGCCAACCATTCTCCCAGGTGATTCTCCGGGAGGAGCCTGTACCTGCGGAGGTTTATCCGCAGAAACCTCGACACTCTTTACCGTAGTCTCCGCTATCTGCCCTGGTTCAGCTTTTACTGCTACTTTGTTTTGACCAGGGGTCGGTTTATCAGTATTTGTCTCAGATGCAGCTTGACCAGGCGCTTTTACTGACGCCTCAACAGCCTGTTCGTTCCGAGCGGAGGTACTACTAACTTTTCCGTCATCCTTCTGGATAAAGCTTCCATTGGGGCTGCTCTCTTGAACATCCACTGCGCTGGAATCTTCGATTGTTTTTGATACTTGTTGCAGCGCAACATTCTGGGCATTCAGAATCTCGGGTGAGGATGTTTCTTTCGCCGGGCTACTTACCGGAGAAGAAATTTGTGTTGGCAAAGTAGCTGTTGCTGCTACAGCATCTCCCTCAATAACCGCTACATCAGGATTTTGCATACCTGTTTCAACAATATTAACCTGAACGGCTTGAGGTTGCTCAGCGATTATCTGAACGGGTTGGGCGATATATGCGATATCAGCATTGACCTCAATGGCGGCAGGGGTGACTTTTAATACCTGTTCTGTTTCATCTTTTTCATTGTTAAGATTCGATATGTTTTCTCCTTGATTTGCTTTGGATTGTGAATCAGTTCTCACCGCCTTCACACTTGAATTTGTAGATGTGGTATTCGTCTCATTGGATGTTTCTGAGGATTTGTCAGATTCCATTTGAGCCTTCAAGACATCTTCAAAATTGTTGCCATCTCGAACGGCAGTATTAGCCGGACGGGATGCTGGCGGAGGCGAGGGCGGCGAGGAGATGATTGGACACTGAATTAGTTCGCTCATCTTTACCTCGATGCGATGGTTTTCAGGAGAAGAAGTTTTTTACTGATCTCCTGGCTGACTGCCTGGTATTGGATACCAGTTTCTGACATGGATAATAATTCTCGATCGATATCAACATTGTTTTCGTCTGCTCGCGCTGTGCCTCCTGGTTGTGCTTTTACATGATAGAATGGCCGATTAGCCGGTGCCGCCAAATGGCCGCTGTTTGTAACCGCCATCTGTACTTGCCCATTCGAGCGAAGTGCTCTCTGCAGGGCTCCTTCAAAATCGACTTCCTGGGCGCGATAACCCGGTGTGTCGATATTGGAAATATTTCGCGAGATGATCTGCTGGCGGAGGGATAATCCATCCAACGCCATTTTCGCTGCCTGAATTGCATTGTCGCCAAACAAGCCGCTCATCTTACGCGCTCCAATCCTGATTCGTGTAGTAATCCATTACCCGTTCAACGTATACTTGTGTCTCACGGTAGGGTGGAATACCTCCATACTTATCCACGGTTCCTGGACCCGCATTGTAGGCTGCCAGGGCTTTTTGCGTATCGCCGTCGTACCTTTCCAATAGAGAGGAGAGGAACTTCACTCCACCTTCAATATTCTGGGCAGGATCCATGGAATTGCGCACACCCAGCCATTTTGCTGTTGCGGGCATTAATTGCATCAAGCCTTGAGCTCCAGCAGATGACTCAGCTTTCGGGTTGAAATTTGATTCTGCTTTTATCACTGCCTGTACCAGTCGTGGATTGACCTCGTATTTTTCTGCTGCTTTTGCGATAAGATCCGTAAATTTTGCCCCCTGAAGTGAGGCACTACTACCATAGCCATTGGAGAATTCCCTCAAACCTGATAAATCTCCAGTTTGACCGTTTTCTGCTTGTGAACGCTCTAACAGTTTAAGAATTAATTCATACATGATGGATTGGATACGTGAGTTAAATACATCGCCAATCATAGCCATACCTCATTTTTCTTTGCCCTGAAGCCTTGAGAAATATACACATCATCCATGAAACGTTTTTCTTTTTCTTTTTCTTCTTCAAGGTATCGTTCGTACTCTTTGTCTTTTAAAATCTTCAGTGATTCTTCTTCTTTTTTTGCTTCAACCAGGGCAAGTCTCTTTTGTTCTATCTGGATTGAAAGCTCTTCAATGGCTGCATTCACCATCTCGAAACCTTCTTCGATCTGCTTGATGTTTGCGCGAAGGTGATTGATGGTAAACAGATCGATTTCACCGGTCATATGTTGATGCAAGGTTTCGTAAAGATGACTCTGCGCTGATTGTAATGAAATCAACAATTCCTCTTTTTGATGCCGATCCTGCATGAGCTGTCCCATCTCAATTTCAATTGCTTCCACTTTGCTGTGGCGGACATCCAATACGGTTTGTAAAGTAAATTTTGGCGGCATTTTTTACCTCACGCCTGACTCTGTTCTAATAACGATAAAGTGTTTTCAAACGGTGTCACATCTTTCGTATCCTGCTGAAGAAAGCTGTTTAGGGCGGGTAGTACCCGCAGTGACTCGTCAATCTCAGTATCGGACCCACTTACATAAGCCCCGATATTTACCAGGTCGCGTGCTTTTTCGTAGGTTGCCAGATGTTTACGCGCTCTGGCTGCCAGTTGGACATGCTCTCTTGATGTGACTGCCGGCATAACGCGGCTCACGCTATTGAGCACGTCTATGGCAGGATAATGATTTCGGGAAGCCAGGGTTCGGCTTAGAATTATGTGTCCATCTAAAATACCGCGGGTCGCGTCGCAGATTGGTTCGTTGAAATCATCGCCTTCCACCAAAACAGTGAAAAATCCAGTGATCGTACCTTTAGCGCTAGCCCCGGCTCTCTCCAGCAGGCGGGGAAGCAATGCAAAAACGGATGGGGTATAACCTTTACTGGCGGGTGGCTCACCAATCGCCAGACCTACTTCGCGCTGCGCCATGGCAAAACGGGTGACTGAGTCCATCAAGAAAGTCACATCCATTCCGCTATCTCGAAAATGTTCTGCTATCGTCATGGCAACAAAGGCAGCTTTTAACCGAACCAATGCCGGCTGATCTGATGTGGATACAACCACAACCGAGCGGGCTAAACCATCTTCTCCAAGATCGCGTTCGAGGAATTCTCGAACTTCACGACCGCGTTCTCCAACCAGGGCAATCACCGAAACATCTGAACGGGAGCTTCGGGCGATTGTACCCATCAGGGTGCTTTTCCCCACGCCGGATCCGGCGAAGATACCCATACGTTGACCTTTACCGCAGGTTAGCATGCCGTCAATCACCCGAACCCCTGTCACTAACGGCTCACTGATGGGAGGTCTGGAAAGTGGAGGAGGCGGGCTGCTGTTGGTGGCAGCATTCTCAACACTCTCCAACGATGGACCGCTGTCAATAGGTTGTCCCAGACCATCCAATACTCTGCCAAGCAGCGGCATACCAACCGGAGCGCGGAATGCCTTGCTCGCCGGGTAAACAGCTGATCCGGGTTGAATTCCCTGCATATCGCCCAGCGGCATCAGCAAAACCCGTTCTTCCTGGAAGCCGACAACTTCTGCCATGATCGGTTCACTATCAGAGGTGTTGATCTCGCAAACCTCACCGATCTGACAATCCAATCCAATTGCCTGAATCGTGAGACCCAAAACCTGAGTTACCCGACCCGAAGTACGGGTTGGGTTCAGGCGGGTCAGTGCCTGAGAAAAGCGGCTCAGGTCAGGCAATTTGATGGTGTCGCTCATGCTTCACCTGTCTCCGTATTCTCATTTTCCTCAGGCGTGAGGGCATCCATGATCGCTTTTAATTGGGTCTCTATGCGACCATCTGCAGATCCCCATTGCCCGTTGACATAGCATCCACCACGCGAGATGGAATTGCTGGGAATGATTTCGATCTGGTGGTTGGAAATTGATTCCTGAAATTCGCGCCAGTAGGGTCCCAAAAGGGTGGCATCATCGGGATTTACATAGACCCGCAAGTTGCCCAGCGATCTGGCGTTATCCAGGACATTTGTAAAGGTTTGCTGGAGAGCGGAAGCATCTAACGTGAATCCCTCCCCGAATAATTTTTGGGCAATATTTTTCACCAGTTCCAGGATCATACTCTCACTTTTTTGCATGAGTTCTTCACGCCACGCATAAAGTTCCTGTACCAGCGATCTTGCAGTAGTGAAATGTGCCTGAAGCTCACTCATGGATGCGTTCCAGCCATCCTGATACGCCTGTTCTTGAATGGATCTGGCGTTGTCTTCAGCAGTTTTTACAATTTCATCCGCCTGCCGGCGCGCATCCAGAATAATCTGTGTGGCGGCATCTGCAGCATTAGCCGGAGTATGGTAGCGAACAGCCGGTTGCCACTTGGGAGAGGTACGTTCTGTTTGAATGCTGCCAAAATCTCCCGGCATCCACGCAGCGGGTTTTACTTCGATATCGGCTTTCAGTAAATTGCCGGAAGATTTCTCTGCGATTAATCCTTCCCGTGAGGAACTGAATAATGCTTGTCCATCACTGGCATCTTTTCCTACGGCTGCATCAAGGATATTCTTTACCAGATCTGAAGGCAGCCAACTCTGCACTGTTCCGTTTGGGTTGATACTACGCGATGACTTCATATTCTTCACCTCCACTGCCAGCTATAACGATTTCACCCGCTTCTTCCAGCGAGCGAACTGCATCGACGATTCGCCGTTGTGCACCATAAACATTTTTGGCAAGCTGCGGACCAAGGACTTCAATTTCTTCTTTCAGGTTGTCACGAGCGCGTTCTGAGAGGTTGCGGAATACCAAGTCTTTCAGTTTCTCTGAAGCGGCTTTCAGCGCCATGGCAAGATCAGATTTAGAAACATCCCGAAGTACGCGCTGCATGGTTTTATCATCCAGTTTCGCCAGGTCATCAAAGGTGAACATATTGGCGTGGATTTCTTCAACCAATTTGGGATTGGTTGTATCCAACGCTTCAAGAATGGATTTTTGCACTCCCCGGTCAACCTGGTTCATCATCTTCACCAGGAAGGAAACTCCACCTGTCGCACGGAAGTCTGCTTCATTCAATACACCGGATAATTTACTCTTCAAGTTTCTCTCCACCACCTGAACTACCTGCGGAGAAACCCGGTCCATATTTGCGAGCCGTAAAACGACTTCAATCTGTAAATCCTTGGGGAAGCTGCACAGTATATCCGCGGCAACTTTTGCTTCAAGGTATGAAAGGACAAGCGCTATCGTTTGCGGAAGTTCATCTTGTAATAACGTGGCGACCTGTTCTGGATCTGCATTGCGCAGCATTTCAAAAGAAGAAAGCTGTTCACGGGCAGAGATACGTTCCAGAATTTCAGCACCCCGGCGTGGACCCACAGCACGGGCAAGTAATTGCCGGCTGTATTCCACACCGCCACCCATCAATCCCACGCCTTCCTGTGATAATTCATAAGCTTCGATCATCACTTCACGGCGGGTCTCGGGGCTGATATTGTTGCCGCGCGAAAGGGAAAGCAGCACTCTTTCAATTTCTCCTTCTCCCAGATATTGCAGAACCTTGGAAGAAAGATCCACACCTAAACTAAGCAGTAGCGCGGTGGTTTTTTCCAGACCTGATGGTGCAATGAAGGAGTCGTTCATGAGCGCCTCTCATCTTCCGTGAGCCACATTTGGATGATTTCAGCCACGCTGGCAGGGTTCTCTTCCGTCAGGCGGGTGAGAACTTTCTGCAGCTGCTCGTCTTCCGGGTTGGCTTTATGCGGTTTGATCAAAGATTCCAATCGGGGAGGAGCAGCATGATCCTGCGCTGAGGATAAGCCTGCCATACCCGCGTTATCCATGGATGGGAATAATGGCGCATTCATGGATCCCGAACCAGAGAGAGCAGTCTCAGAAAGAGGTTTCATTACAGGAACCCAGGCGTCGGCAGATGCGAGCTTGAGGTTTTTGAGCAACCTTTGGACATAGAAGAGCAAGACGAATAGTAAGATGACCGCGCCAGCGATTTCACCGATCCGCCAATAAAGCTCCGTTTGCGATGATTTTTCCAGATCTTCTGTCTGTGTTGTCAGGTATGTTTTGTCGAAAGTAGTGTTTTCTACAACCAGTTTGTCTCCACGGGTTTCATCAATTCCTACGGCTGCAGCGACTGCGCTCTGCAGTGTGGCGAGTTGTGCCTGATCAGTTACGCTATCCACCAGCACTGACAGGGTGATCCGTTTTATGGAGCCAGGGGAGATGATTTCATGCGCCTGGACGGTTGAAATTTCATAATTCACAACCTCGTCAGAGCGTGTGTAATTGGATGAACTGGCATTGGTCGCGTTGGTATCTGTACCTTCGGGTAAATTCGTTTCGGCGCCCGGGACGCCGCCAGTTGCGCCGCCTGCGGTTTCATACTCTTCCGTGGTTTTCTGGGTGCTGCGGATTGTGGTCGTGGTTGGCTCATAAGTCTGGGATGTGGTTTCTTTTTGGGTCCAATCCAGTGACACATCTGCCTGCACGACAGCCCGATTGGGGCCTAATACCTGCAGAAGCAACTGTTCTGCTTTTTGCTGAACAGCCAGCGCGGCAGCGGATTCAGCTGCCCGGCGGGTGTCGGTTTGTCCTGCTGCACCTGCTTCTGAACTCCCGCCCACACCGCTGGCCAACATCCTTCCGGAAGAATCGACAACAACCACATTTTCGGGTTTCAACCCTTCAACACTGGATGCGACTAAATGGGTGATTGATTGAACCTGCGCTTGATCAAGAGCCCGGCTGCTGCCGAGTTTGAGCATGATTGAAGCAGTGGTTGGTACCTGATCATTGGAAAGAAGCGTTTTTTCTGGAGTAACAATATGGACACGGACTGCTTCTACCGGAGCCAGGCTGCCGATGGTGCGTTCCAACTCACCTTCCAGCGCCCGGCGGTAATTCACCTTCTGGGTAAATTCAGTCATACCCAGCGTGGAACCAGAGAAGAGTTCGAAACCAACGGTGCCGTTCTGGGGTAATCCTTCACGAGCCATCTGCAATCGGACTTCATACACTTGATCTTGCGGAACCATGATCGTTCCAGTGCCCTGAAGTTTATAGGGGATGCTGGATTCGTTCAGCTTCTCAATTACTTCGCCTGCATCCTCTTCGCCCATGCCGCTGAATGCAACTGCATAGGTTGGCTGCGTTGCCCAGGTGATAAGCAGCGGAATAACAACGACGGCTGCTAGAACTAACGCAATTAAAGTAATCTTCTGAGAAGTGGATTGTCTTGACCAGAATGTGGATACTTGCTGCTGCAGGGGTACGGACATATGCTTTATCTCTCAATTTATCTGTAAATGGTTTTATACGCTCATCCGCATTACTTCGCGGTAGGCATCCACCAGTTTGTCGCGGATTGCCATGGCAACACGGAAATTGACATCATTTTCTTCCGCCGCAATCGTTACGGTGTGCAAATCAACATTTCCGCCTGTTGCCAGCGATTGGATGAGTGAGTCTGATTTGAGCTGAGATTCATTCAAAGATTCAAGAACAGCCCCAAATGACTTGCCAACCTGATCCAGCGCGGATGTATTCCTGGTTGCACCGGTTGTGTTAAGTGGGTTGATCGAGTTGATATTGAGTGGCGAAATTGGATTTATTGCCATGTGTCATCCCTTCCTTCTACTTACCAATATCCAGAGCGCGTAAAGCCATCCGCTTGGCAGCATCAACTACTGCGAGGTTGGCTTCGTATGACCGGGTGGCAGACAGCATGTTGGTCATCTCCACCACAATGTTGACATTTGGATAGGTCACAAAACCATCTTCATCAGCATCCGGATGGTTCGGATCATATACGCGGGAACCTTCCTCTTGATCGGTGACGATCTGCGCGACCTCGACACCGCCCGTCTGGTTCATACGGCTGGCGATGGGAGAATTGGCAAAACGGCTGGCCAGGAATGGAGGAAGATTGTTGCTGGGTGTTTGTGGAACGAAAACGACGTCCTGTCGTTTATATGGACCGCCGGCAGCTGTGCGGGTGGTCTGCGCGTTGGCAATATTATTTGAGATCATGTCCAGACGCAAACGTTGAGCAGTTAGTCCGCTGCCGCTGATTCGAATGCTGTTCCAAAAACTCATAACCGTCTCCTTCAGTTAATAACTCTGGATGCTTGTATGCTACCAGAACCAAACTGAAGAGACAGTAAAGCATTGATGAAGAAGATATAAAAAATGTATAAATGAACGGGATTAAACCCTTAGTGGGGCAGTGATCTGCCCCGGGTTAGCGAATTGCGCTGAGTGAGTTCAACTCTCAGGCTGCGGAAATCCTCTGGCTCTGCAGCGCTGGAGCAGCCAGGTGCTGCAAGTTTTTCTCACCCTGCACCCAGGCATCTCTTAATTCTATAAGTGTATGGATCGCGCCGGTGTAATCTCCCTGACGAATGCAATCCAGGCACCACTGATACAGGCGGAACAAGCCCACCGATACTTCTGGATAATCGAAATTCAAGGCGTCGCGTAAAACCGTGATAGCTTTGGTAGCTTGTGCAAAATCCTTCTGTTCGCAGGAATTGATGGCTAAGTTGTATGCCATAATGACCAGTCTAATCGGGCTGGCGCCCATCACATCCTGTGTGCGGTATTCGTTGCGGTGGTAAGAAGTTTGATACACGGCTTTACTCCTGGTTATCACTGTTTGATTGTTCTATGTAATCTGTTATCGGGTCACCCGGTTTGCACTTTAGGGCATTCTCCGTAAAAATTCAGTAAAAGATATTACGAAGATTTACGCAAAAAGTGATAACAGGTCTCCCTTTTGGAACGTGTTTAATTCTTCAGGTGGGATTGAACGAATAACACGTTGATTTGTTCGATCAACAACCAGAACAGTGATATTGTTGGTTTCACCATCCACAATGAAGCGTAATTGAACATCTGACGTCTTCACGGGTGTGGATTTCGCCTCGACGACTTTTTTCTCTTCAGCAGCGGGTTCAGCCTGTTTAACAGGTTGTGCAGCTTTTACCTGCGCCACCTGTTGCGCTTGAACCTGAACGGCTGCCGGCCGTTCCAGCTCGATATTGCTTATGGGTGTTACATTTTCTCCGTACATTTTGCCCTCCGGCATCCATGCCTGGGATCAGCTAAGTCTGCTGCGATGCCGCTGAGATGCTGCCCGTCTGATCCGGGACTTTAACCATAATTGATGCTTGACAGATAACTCATTCCCGCTGCGATTGTTTGCTGCTGGTACGAGAGAGATTCCAGTGTAGACTGGGCAGCTGCGAATTGATCGAACAACTGCGATTCTTTCTTTGCCAACCGTTCATTCATGGTGGTTATCTGTTTTCCTACATTATCGGCTTCTCTTTCCACAGCTTTAATGGCAGTATCCACGTAGCTGCTGGTTCCTGAGAAGCGGTTGATCTTATTAAGGGCTCCCGTCATCACTGCATCCAGTAGGAGCTTTACATTGTTGAAATCAGATGCGAGCAGATTATCCAACTTTGAGCTGTCACTGATGGTCATCTGTCCAGTTTCATTCATCGTAATGCCGATCTGGCGCAGATTGGTGAATGTGCCAGCATTGGTGTACGATGTTGTCATCATCCGTCCAAGATCCATCTTGAGACTGGATAACATCGAATCGCCAGCCAGTGTTGCGCGCTCGTACGTACCATCTGCTTTCTTGGTCACAGCCATCTTTTGCGTGATGTAGGTCTGCAGACCATTGAATTTGGTCAAGAAATCCTGAAGTGCAGATTTCTGTGTGGAAGTGTCACCGGTGATGTTAATGGTTGCCACTTTCCCTGCACCCTCCGCGTCACTGGAAAGGTTCAATGTCACGCCCTGGATAACATCGGTCAACCCGGTATTGGAACTGCGGGTGACATTCATGCCATTCACTTTGAAGGATGCATTGGCTGCTATGGATCGAATGTTGGTGTAAACGCCTTCATTCAAGATTCCCAGGTTTTCAAGAACAGTTCCGCTGGCTACGATCTCTTTCCCGGCTCCACTGTTCTTGGCAGTCAGGATCAATTGATTGTCGATAATATTCGCCAGTACTTCGTTTCCGGCTGCGTAGCTTGCGTTGTTGATTTTTGAGGCGATTTCGACCAGGGTGTCAGTAGCGGCAATGTCAATGGAGGCGCCTTGCGCGTGATACTCCACGCTGGCAGCTCCACTGCCTTTCATGTGGGCTGAGAATGTACCAGTAAAGTTTAATACCAGTCCACGTCCGGTATCGAATTCACCGGCGGTTGGGAGCGCCTGCCAGTTGGCGGTGACGCTGGATGTGCTGCCATTGCGGATGGCTACTGCTTTCCCGTTTTCATCGACCATGCGGAATTGCTGCACACCATCCAATTCGCGGGTCTCAATGAAGTAGCTGCCTGTTCCGAGCTCTTGCTGACCTGCGATGATTGAAGCAGCGGTTGTGATCCCATCTACGACCGTATTGGTTGAGGATGCAGCCACCGCTCTGGCCTCGTATCCGCCCATGCGGATTGCGCCTGTGTAGCCCAGCGCCTGGTCTGTATAAGCCATGCGGCCAGACATAACACTGTGCGCCTTCGCCAGGGTAACCTCGCTGATGGTGTAGGTGCCTGGCACAGATGCGGAACCGGCGGCTGCGGTGGCGATGGTGGAGCCGGTGGTATTGGATGATACACTGACTTTTCGACCCGGGTTGAGACTGAAGAATGCATCACTGGGTTTCAGAGTACGGACGGCAGCCTGAAGGGCATCGACTTTATCCTTGAGATCGGTGTAGACAGCCTTTTTCACATTGAGTGTGTCACGTTTGGTGTTTAAACCCAACAACGGCTGGCGTTCCAGCGTCATCAAATTACTGATGAGATTTGTGAAGGAAGAGTCTAGTTGCCCGATTGTGTTTGCCATTCGTACCTCTGGTTCTTTTCTTTAGGTGGAGCGGGGGCGCCGTTTCCGGCGCTCCCCGCTTTATACCATCGGCGGATCTGAGAGCTTATCTGCCCCCGTACCCTGCTGTTACCGGAAGAGGGAGAGCAGGAATTGCGGTGCAGCGTTGGCCTGTGACAGCATCGCGGTAGCGGTTTGCTGCAGGATCAGGAATTTGGAAGCGTTCACCTGTTCCTCGGCCATGTTGGCGTTCATAATTCGGTTGTAAGCGCCTTCGACGTTGATCTGAGCGGCAGAGATCTGATCTTCTTTGAAGGTCAGGCGGCCGTTCATGGCGCCGATTTGCGCAAGTTGACCGGATACTGTATCCAGTTTGTCATTGATGTTTGACATATACTGAGCAAAATCTGCCGCAGAGGAGTTTTTCGTAAGGAATACACCTGCAGAGAGTTTCAATTTGTAATCAGTGCTTGCCTGGGTGTAATCCACTGTACCAGAACCAGTTCCGGAGGTGCCGTTAGCTACGGTGACGGTCAGACCATTACCAAAGTCAACAGCTTTTGCAACAGTGCTCAAGTCAACAACTGCGAAGGTGTTGATCGCTTCGGTTGTTCCCAAATTATCTGCGTCAACCATGACGGGGACGCTGGAACCATTTAGGAATAATGATACTTGCGCTGCAGTGCCACCAGTACCATAGTTGACTTCCACTCGGTAGGTGCCGCTGGTGAGTTCGCTCAGATTAGCGTTGGATGGAGCTCCTGCTGCAGATGTTGAAATGATACCGCTAACATTCGTGGCTAATCTTGAAGATGCTTCAGCTTGAGCAATGTCTAGTGAAGCACCGGTACCAACATTGCTGGCGCTCATGTTTGCCAGACCACTCAGGGTGGTGGTTTCGCCCTGGTCTACACCAGTCTGGAAGGTCAGTGCGTTTGCGACACTAAAATAATCACCACCGATCAAACTCGGGCTGGAGCTTGTCCATTTGGTTTGGGCAACTACATCGTCAATCTGTTTGGCGTAAGCAACCATCTGATCAACCAAAGCCTGTCGTTCATTGGTTCCCATGGTGTCAGAAGCGCCGGCTTCCGCCTTGTTGCGCATTTGAACAAGAATTTCATTAATTCTGCCCAGACCGGATTCTGCAACGGCGAGCAGGTTCTTGGCATCACCAATATTGCTGTAAGCCTGTTTCAAGCCTTCGCTGCGCGCCATCATTTTGGTCGCGATTGTCAGACCAGCGGGATCATCTGCAGCGGAGTTGATGCGTTTACCAGACGCTAACCGGGACTGGTGAACAGAGAGCTGTTTGTTGATCACGGTTAACGCGTTCAGCGCATTCATAGCGCCGATATTACCAGCAATTCGAGTTACATCATTATCAGCCATTTCAAACCTCCATGTTTGTGTTTGGCGGGGATCCTTCCCCTTGGTTTATGAAAAATGTTTTCGTAGGCATCTTTGAGATTTTTTGTGCGCCGGGTTTTGCCCTTTTCCCAACGTCACCGACCGATGGTGGACTTCCTGCTGTATTTGTTATTTTCTTTCGATAACAACCTCCTCAACTGGTTTTCCATTAGGTCTGTTTTGTCTTATTCTGTTGTCGTCTCGCCTGAAGGATTCTTAAGTCTTTAGGTGCATAAAAATTGCGTAAATATTTATGGGTAAAGAATGTGGATATTTAGATATCTTGATAATCGATCTGGCACAAATACTTCAAATAACTTGAATGGAATATTTGTATTAATATTGCTGTCTTTCCCTGGAAAGGAGGAGATATCGAATTCAGTAATCCTGTTTTTTCTTTACGCGTGGTTAATGCTGCTTTCAGCTCTACTTTACTGGATAATTTGATCCAACTTTCTATACTGGTAATTGTTGTAAACTGGCACACGAAAGTGATATTTTACCGAATGAATCAAAGCATCCAAAAATCCAACCCATCCATCCAAAACGCAATTCGTGAGGCAAAGGCTTTATTAAGAGAGGCTGCCTATAGTGAAGCTCTGACTACACTCCAGACATACCTGGATGCGGATTTGCCCAATGCTGAGGTATTTCATCTTGCCGCGAAATGTAAAGTTAGCCAAGGTAAATTACGCGAGGCAAGATACCTGTACTTAAAAGCCATCTACTTTTCTCCAGGAGATATGAAAGCCTATCAGGAACTAGAAAACCTGATCCGTGAGGTGAATAGTAATTCTGTTATCGTCATGTACGACGGAAAAATAAAACCAAAGAAGAAGCAAACGATCTCTCTCGTAATGATCGTCAAAAATGAATCAGAGAACCTGCCTGAGTGTCTAAAATCTTATCAGGATCTGGTTGACGAAATCATCGTTGTGGATACCGGCTCTACAGATGACACGGTGGCAATTGCCAAATCCTTTGGGGCGAGGGTGGAATACTTTCCCTGGATCGATGATTTTTCTGCAGCGCGTAATTACAGCCTGCAGTTTGCGACCTGTGATTGGATTCTCAGAACAGATGCGGATGAATATATTGAGGATTCTGAAAAACCCAAGTTGCTGCAGGCAATAAATAGTGGAAACGCTGATATATATATCTGCCCGACCTGCAGTCTGATGCCTGATGGGAAAGAAAATATTGTTGAAAATGTCCGCTTAATCCGTAATCATTTAGGCGTCCAGTACACGTATCCCATGCACGAAACGGTGGGACCATCGGCAACGAAATTGAGATTGACCCAGGCGATAACAAACATCAAGTTTATTCACACAGGTTATCATATTGAGGCTGATCAGCTCGATAAGAAATTAGCCAGAAATATTGCGATCTGTGAGAAAGCACTTGCAAAAAACCCTGATGATCTGTATTTGCAGTTTATTAAACTAAACAGCCAGGGTCATACAGATCCAGAAAATGCTCTAAATGCCCTTGAAAAAATTGTTTTTGATGTGCCGGATGATACCCCCATTATCAAGTACCATGCCGCTGCTTATCTATATCTGGCGAATCGTGAATTCCAACGCAAGAATCGAGAACAAGTAGCGAGGATTGTACGTGGATTGGTAATTGATTTTCCTTTTGATTCGCATTTGCTCCAATTTGCGGGTGAGCTGGCTTTATACGAATTACAGGACTTGGATGAAGCATTATTCATCCTGACAATTGCTCAGGAACGGAGAGCCACGCATATGATTGAAGATATGCTCCCTCCAACAATCTATAATCTTCAGAATATTCGCTGGAGACTGGTGGAGGTGTCTGTTCTTCTGGGTGATCTAAGCAGGGCAAAGCATTATTATTCACAAATTGAGTTCCCTAATCACCGTAAACTTGATGCTAAACGAAAAAACGAATTGCATCACTTGTTAGAACAAAACGACCCCGAAAAGTTCTTGAAAGAATCTCAAGATGTCTTGCTGGATGATGTCAAACTTATTCGTGCCCGTGCAAAGATGCTGATTGCCAGCCAGCAATGGTCCAAAGCAATTGAAGAAATACTGAATGCAGCATCAAAAACAGGGCTTGAGTTTACAGATCTACTTGATCTGGCTACCTGCCAGACACAATCAGGACACGATAATTACGCCGAGTATATGCTCGATATGGCACGCAGGATTGAGGCAGATCACCCCATTGAGGCGAGCATCCGCTCATTTATTGCGGCACGTCAGGGGAACCATGAAAAAGCCCTTGATTATGCTGCCCGGGCATTTCTGCTGGAATCGTCCAATCCAAATTTCCAGGCAAATCTGGAACATCTTGCCCGGCATCTGGGGAAGAATCCGGTGGATGTATTAAAAGAAAAGGGCTCTGAATGGCAGGCAAATTTGGACCTGGCATATTCAATGCGTGCTTATATTGCTTATTCCCGTTTTCATCCAGAGGATGCCGAGGTAAAAAGCATTCTGGATGACATGCTGAAACCATAGTAAAAATGTGTAAAATTGAGGTACAAAAGAGGAAACCTATGACTAAAAAGAAAACAACACCTCCTGTGGATGAGATCAAAGAAGTCAATTTGGATGAAGTCCTCGTCCAGGCGGGAAAAGCGATGCAGAAGCAGAACTACCGCGATGCCATTAAATCACTCCTGATTGTAACCAGCATGGTGCCTGAACACATCGAAGCATGGAACAACCTGGGTGTGGCGTACCTGTTGGTGGGAGAGAATCAATCGGCAGAAGCTGCCCTGCGCTCCGGGCTGGAGCATGATCCTGAAAACCCGCACCTGGTAAAAAACCTCATCCAGTCATTGCTGCCGCAAGAGGAGAAGGTAGTGGAAGGCATGAACATGCTGGTGAAATTCCTTGAGCTCCGCCCGCAAGACCCGGATGCGCTTTATATGCTGGGCCGCTGCCTCGACGCAACCGGTGACTTTGAGAAATCCGCGTTGATTTATCAACGTGTTCTGGAGCTGGTTCCCGAATATCACCTGGCTGCGCAGGCGTTGGAAGAAAACCAGAACCGCCAGTAGTCTTCATTCACTCTTTAGCCATTCCATGCCCGGGGAACAAAACTCCCCGGGTTTTCGTTTTGTGTATAGGTTACATGAGTGGAGGAGGATATGATGCGAAGAACCTGGATCTTTACCATATTTTTTGTTTTGATTGCTGCATTTCTACCCCTGAGCAGTGTTTCTGCGGATGGGATTATCATCCCCGATCCGCCAGCGTGCTGGCCGCAACCCTGCCCGCCCTGGCACATGACACCCTTGAATATTAAGTACCATCATGTCTCTGTTCAAATCAATGACCAGGTGGCTGTAACCCGGGTGGATCAGGTTTTCGAAAACACCAACGACTGGGTCGTGGAAGGCGTTTACACTTTTCCAATTCCACGCGGCGCGGTGGTTACGAATTTCAAACTCTGGGTGGATGGAAAACCCGTGGAAGGCAGGGTGTTGGATGCCGACGCCGCCCGCGCTGAATACGAGCAAATTGTAAGAGAACTTCGTGATCCTGCGCTGCTTGAATATGCAGACCGGGGCGCGGTGATGGCTCGCATTTTCCCCATTGCGCCAGGAGAAGAACGCCGCATTGAACTGGAATACACCGAAGCGCTCACTGCCGAAAACGGGCTGGTCGCCTACCGCTATCCGCTGAATACAGAGAAATTCTCCAATCAACCGCTGGAGAGTGTATCGGTCACCGTGGAGATCACGTCTCCCAGCCCGGTGCTCAATGTTTACTCCCCTTCACACCCCGTCCGCGCAACAAGTAAAAACCCCAATCAATGGACGGCAAGCTATGAGGAATCTCAGGTAAAACCGGATCAGGATTTTCTGCTCTATTACTCGGTGGGAACAGAAGAGGGAATACATCTCTTAACTTATCGGAACCTTAACGATTCAGCCGATCCAGATGGATACTTTATGATGATGATCACGCCGCCTGTTG
This sequence comes from uncultured Leptolinea sp., assembly GCA_964600595.1. Lineage (GTDB taxonomy): Bacteria > Chloroflexota > Anaerolineae > Anaerolineales > Anaerolineaceae > DAIOEK01. The sequence goes on along the minus strand of CAZRKL010000002.1, from coordinate 8,269 downwards.
CTTTGGATGAGGATGTCCTTCCCAAGAATTTGATATTGGTTTTGGATCACTCTGGCAGCATGGAAGGGGAGAAATTCAGGCAAGCCATTTCGGCAGCCAGGTTTATCCTCCAGCACCTAAATCCGAATGATTATTTCAATATTGTTACTTTCTCTTCCGGTGTCGAGACTTTCGCCCCCTATTTGCAGCCGGTTGAGAATCGCACCATGGCAGAAGCCTGGCTGGATGGGGTGTCTCCGGGTGGGTCAACAAACATTCAGGATGCCCTCCTCACCGGTTTGAAAATGGATTCTGGCTCTCGTCCGACTTATGTCATCTTTCTCACAGATGGGTTGCCGACCACCGGCGAGATCAATTCCAGCCGCATCCTGGAGAATGTGCAGGAAAGCGCCGGTAGATCCATCCGCCTGTTTGCATTCGGTGTCGGGTATGATGTGGATACATTCCTTCTCGACCAATTAGCATCGGATCATCACGGCGGCAGCACATATGTCCGACCGGGTGAGGATGCTGAAGAGGCGATATCATCTTTTTACCAAAAGATCAGCGCGCCGGTTCTAACAGATTTGAACATGGTGGTGCAGGGAGCGGGCATCTATGATGTTCAGCCGGTTCCCCTGCCAGATCTTTTCTATGGGTCACAATTGATCATTACCGGCAGATACCGGAACTCCGGCGCAGCGCAAATCAAACTGACCGCTTTGAAAGGCAACACCCCCTATGAAAAGGTTGTGGATGGTGTGATTTTCTCTGATGGGTCAGAGCCGGAAGCGGAACAGCTTTCGTATCTCTCGCGAATTTGGGCAGCCCGGAAGATTGGGAATCTCTTGAACCAGGTGCGGATGCAGGGCGCGGATAAGGAAACAATAGCGCAAATCGTTGCTTTATCAATCCGGTTTGGTATAGTCACTCCTTACACTTCATACCTGGTTACTGAACCAGATGCCCTGGGTGAGGAAGCGCAACAACGAATTGCCGAACAGGAGTTTTCGGTTCAGGCAGCCATGCCAACAATGGTGAGTGGCGCTGGCGCGGTGAACAAGGCAGCGGATGCCGGTGCTATGAGTGCCGCCGAAAATTTGAGTGGGGCTTACGGACGCGGAGGTGGTGGCGGTGGTACAGAAGATCCAACGGTGTTGGATCTGGTAAAATCCGCGGGCTCACGCACTTTCGTCCTAAAAGACGGTGTCTGGATTGATACCCGCTATGACCCGGATGAAGATAAGCCGGTGCAGATAAAATTCCTCTCTAACGAATACTTCAGGTTGGTAAAATCTGATGCAGACCTGGCTGCCGGACTGGCGCTGGGACCCAGAGTGATTATTTTAAGTGGAGTTCAGGTGTTTGAGGTGATTGAGTAATCACAATTCACGTGAGATATCCTAAATTTCTTATACCAGCGGGCGGCAGGAGCCGCCCGCTGGTATAATCAACGCATGCCTTCCATCGTTGCAATAGATGTTGAAACCACCGGTCTGGATCCACGCCGCGACGCCATAATTGAGATTGGCGCCGTGCGCTTTAATGAAGATGGAATCCAGGACGAGTGGAAGTCGTATGTCAATCCCGGCAGACAGATTCCGCCTTTCATAACCCAGCTGACCGGGATCAAGAATGAGAATGTCGTGGATGCTCCCACTTTGAAAGCGCTTGCGCCGGAGTTGGTGGTTTTTGTTGAAGAATCCCCCATACTCGGTCAGAATGTTAAATTCGATCTGGGCTTTTTACGAAAAGCCGGTATATTTTTTGATCACCAATGGATCGACACATTTGAGATGGCATCCATTCTCCTGCCAGATGCGCGAAGGTACAATCTCGGTGCTCTGGCAATGGAATTGGGAATTGAGGTGCCGGATGATTTGCACAGCGCCCTGACCGATGCGCGTCTGACGGCTCAGGTTTACCTTAAATTGCTTAACAAGATGCTTGATCCGGAGTATGGGCTATCGGGAGAATTATTGTCAGAAATTCTTCGTCTGAGCGAGCCATTTGAGTGGGGCGCGCGTCTACCAATGGAGTGGGCTTTCCGGCGCAAAGCACGTCAGGGGATCCTGCCCAAAAAGAGCAGCGGTTCGAGTGAAGGTTTGTTCGCGATTTCTTCATACAAAGCACCGCTTAAACCGCGTGATGAGATGCAGCCGTTGGATATAGAACTGATCGCTTCGCATCTTGAAAATGGCGGTTCGTTCCAGAAACATTTTTCTGGTTTTGAATACCGCTCCCAGCAGGTGGAGATGCTCCGCAAGGTAGCAGATTCCTTTAATATTGGCGCGCATCTGCTTGTGGAAGCAGCCACTGGAACTGGAAAATCTTACGGGTATCTGATACCCGCCGCTTTCTGGGCGATGCAGAATAACGCCCGGGTGGTTATTTCCACCAATACCATCAACCTGCAGGAACAATTAATTAAGAAAGATATTCCTGACCTGAAGGAAGCATTGGGTCTTGATCTACAGGCATGTGTATTAAAAGGAAAGAATAATTACCTTTGCCCGCGGCGTCTGGAAGCATCACGTTTGCGCCCGCCAGAATCACTGGAAGAGATGCGTGTGCTCGCCAAGGTGTTGGTCTGGCTGAGCCGGGGTGGCAGCGGCGACCGGACGGAGATCAGCCTGACCGGTCCGGATGAACGGGATGCCTGGAATAAACTCTCAGCAGACGATGAAGCCTGCTCGATCGAAAACTGCATCAAGAGAACCGGAGGCGCCTGCCCGTATTATCAGGCGCATCAGGCAGCCCAATCTGCCCATCTGATTGTGGTTAATCACGCCCTGCTGCTGGCAGACATCTCTACGGGCAGCAGAGTGCTGCCAGAATACCATTACCTGATTGTGGATGAAGGTCACCATCTGGAAGATGCCACTACGAACGCTCTGGCATTCCGCGTTACCTATCTTGAAATCGAGCGCATCCTGAAAGAGCTGGGGGGTTCTTCCAGCGGGGTCCTTGGCAGATTCCTGAATATCATTCATCGGGTGGTATCACCGGGTGATCTGGCTGACATGGAAAAAGAAATCAAAGGTGCAACCGACACAGCCGCGCGTGTTCAGCGCCAGTTACAGGGTTTCTTCAAGGAGATCGAAGAGTTCCTTAAGATACAGGAGAACCCGGGGCGATCGGTAAATTATTCCCAGCAGGTTCGGATTACTTCAGGTACCCGCACGCAACCAGATTGGTCAGCGGTGGAAATTTTATGGGATGACCTGAATACATCGCTTAAACAAATGATCAGCCAGATTACAGCCATTTTTACCTGGATTGGCGATCACCAGGAAATTGATTCTGATGACCTGACCGATTCACAGGGGTCCATTGGCACCCTGCTGCGCCGGTTTTCTGAAATTCAGGTGAACCTGAATGGGTTGGTGTCCAATCCTGCATCCGACCGGGTGTACTGGGTAGAGATGAATAATACTGGCAGCCGTATCAGCCTCAACGCCGCGCCTTTACAAATTGGACCTTTGATGCGGCAGCATCTCTGGAACCAAAAAAATTCTGTCATCGTCACTTCTGCAACCCTGACCACCGCCGGTGATTTTTCATATTTCCGTGGCAGGCTCGAAGCGGAGGATGCTGATGAGCTGGCCGTAGGATCTCCCTTTGATTATGAAGATGCTGCCATGCTGTATCTGGTGAATGACATCCCGGAACCCACCATGGGATCCAGCTATCAACAGGAGTTGAATAACATCCTGTTACGGTTAAGCAAAACAACCGAAGGACGATTGCTTGCCCTTTTCACCAGTTATTCGCAATTGAAGCAAACCTCAGCCTACTTGAGTCCACTTTTAATTGACAAAGGGATCACCGTATACGAACAGGCTGAAGGTGCCTCGGCAGCCAGCTTACTGGAAAGTTTCAAGAGCAATGAAAAATCTGTATTGCTGGGAACCCGTTCTTTTTGGGAGGGGATCGATGTACCCGGGCAGGCACTCTCTGTACTGGCAATCACCAAGATTCCATTCGATGTTCCATCCGATCCAATTATTGCTGCCCGTGGTGAGACATTTGATGATCCATTTAATGAGTACAACCTGCCCGAAGCCATCCTGCGTTTTCGCCAGGGATTTGGCAGGTTGATCCGCACCAAATCAGACCGGGGTGTGGTTGTTATTCTGGATAAGCGTATTCTCACCAAGAAATATGGTAAGCTATTCTTAGATTCAATTCCTCGCTGCACCACCCGTATTGGGTCATCCATCGAATTACCGCGTGTAGTGGAAAAATGGCTCAACCGCTAGGACATTTATGTGAGGTGTCTCTGTGGACCTGATTATCCGCGAAATGAAAGCTGAAGATTGGCAGAATGTCCGATCTATTTATGAAGAAGGGATCGCCACTGAACTGGCTACCTTTGAAACACAATCACCTGAGTGGGAAATTTGGGACAAGATGCATATCAAGACTTGCCGGCTGATAGCAGAAGAATATCAGCAGGGAATTGTGGGTTGGGCAGCGTTGTCGCCTGTATCCAACCGTGATGTATACGCAGGTGTCACAGAAGTTAGTGTTTACGTTGCACAGTCTTCGCGGGGAAAAGGTATTGGCAAGAAGTTGCTGCAACGCCTGATACAGGAATCTGAAGCAAATGGCATCTGGACACTTCAATCTGCCATTCTATCCGAAAACGAAGCCAGCATCCGGCTCCATTTGATCAGCGGATTTCGGCTGGTAGGGAAACGTGAACGCCTGGGAAAACTAAATAAACAATGGCGTGATGTGGTTTTGATGGAGCGGAGAAGTAAAACTGCAGGAACGAATTAGCAATTCTTGGTTGAAACAAAGACATCTGAGGAGAGTAAATGACCTCAGATGTCTTTTTGTTCAGATGGGGCTGATTAGAATAAGCCCAATACTTTTCCGGTTTCAATCTCCAGGTCTATATCGTAAAATGAGGGACGGGTTGGGAGACCCGGCATGGTGCTCATCTTCCCAAGCAGGGGATAGAGAAAACCTGCCCCGACCGAAGCGCGAATCTCTCTGACGGTGATGCGAAACCCTTTGGGTACACCTTTTATGGTTGGATCAGCTGTGAGCGATAGGTGCGTCTTTGCCATGCAAATGGGAAGAGATCCAAAGCCCAGGCGGGTATAGGAGCCGATCTGTTCTTCCGCTTCAGGTGTGTAATCGACACCGTCTGCGCCGTAAATCTCTTTCGC
>CAZRKL010000002.1:0-3010 GCA_964600595.1 uncultured Leptolinea sp. | reverse complement strand
CGGGCAATCGCGATGTGGTGCTCCATGTTGGATAATCCGGCGCCTAATAATTCTAAATTCTCATCCGTGTAAGCCGGGTCAAGCGGTTTTCCGGCGACCACTTTAGGTCCGCCGCCATGCATCTTCAGAGCCCGGACTGTTGCAACCAGTACAACAACATTGGGAATCAAGCCGGATGTGCGGCATTTGATATCCATGAACTTCTCCATCCCAATGTCTGCGCCGAAGCCAGATTCAGTCACCACGTAATCCGCCAGTTTTAACGCGATCTGGTCAGCGAGGATTGAACTGTTGCCGTGGGCGATATTGGCGAATGGTCCGGCGTGTACAAATACAGGTGTGCCTTCCAGTGTCTGCATGAGGTTGGGTTTGATGGCGTCGCGCATTAAAACAGTAAGTGCGCCGGCGATGCCGAGGTCTTCAGCTGTCACAGCTTCTCCAGAACGGCTTAAACCAATTACCATCTTTCCAAATCTCTCGCGCATATCCTTCAGGCTGGTTGTGAGTGCCAGAATTGCCATAATTTCACTTGCAACCGTGATATCGAAGCCTGTTTCCCTCTCGTGACCTTTTTCTTCTGGACCTTTCCCAACCGTGATACCCCTTAGGAAGCGGTCATTAGTATCCATGACCCGTTTCCATGTAATGGTATCCGGGTCAATATCCAATCGACAGAGGCGGCTGCGTTCATCCGGTGTTAGATCATCCGGATTGTTTTTGGTTATCCCCAGCTTTGCCAGACGCCCAAGCAAACCTTTCCCGAAAGTCCGGTTACCTTTCTTGTCTGCTGGGCACAGACGGTTAAATAACTGCTCATCTGTTGCGCCGGATTCATGCAGCATTCGCGCGTCGATCGCCGCTGCAAGAAGATTGTTTGCAGCTGTGATGGCGTGGATGTCACCCGTCAGATGCAGGTTGAAATCTTCCATGGGAATCACCTGGCTGTATCCGCCACCCGCGGCGCCGCCTTTAATACCAAATGTGGGACCCTGGCTGGGTTGGCGGATGCAGGTGATTACCCTTTTCTGTAGATGGGCTCCCAGAGCCTGGCTCAAGCCAACCGTGGTGGTGGTTTTACCCTCACCTAAAGGAGTTGGAGTGATGGCTGTAACATCCACATACTTTCCATTCGGATGGTCTTTCAAGCGATCCAGGATTTCAAGTTTGACTTTTGCTTTAAAAGGACCATAAAGCTCCAGTTCATCAGTGGAGATACCCATCTCCTCCGCAACCAGATTGATGGGTTTCAATGTAGCAGATTGGGCGATCTCGATATCTGAAGGAACCGGTTTTACCAGATCCAATTTTGTGGGGGAGAATGTTTTGCGAGAAAAACTTACCTGGGGTGACATTATCAAAGCCATCCTTTCTCTTAATAGCGCCAAAGAATATATTGAGCAGTAATTTGATTTCTTTCATTATATATCCAACCTGCTGGCAAGCGAATTTGATATGGAGTGATTCAATATACAAAAGTGAGGTAGATCGGCATGGAAAATAAATTGAGAGCTTATCGGTCGTTATTGTAAGGTGTATGTAAGGTTTTATTAATGAAGCTAACCTAATACTAACCTATAATCGTTTTAGATGAATTATTGGTACCTTAAGATTTGAATCGATAAGGGCACACCCGGTGAAAACCGGCGCCGCAAAGCTATGGGTCTAAAGCGTAAAGCAATGACTGCCAGGCCGCCGAAATCAACATTCCAAATGGAATTCCCCTTCGGTAAACAACCCAAGCTGCGCGGTCAAGCCCTGTCCAAGAGGACAAGATGGCTGATCGCAAAATTAATTTTCTGATAATCTTCACACTGGTAATCACACTGGTTTCCAGTGTTCTTCCTTTCTCTGGTGTGAATGCAGCGATCATCCCGGTTACCGCAGATGGTGAAAACACTTCAACTGGTTTATCGGTTTCCTATACAGAATTCTCCCAATCCGTCCGGGATGGAGAGGATCTGGTTCGGGGAGTATTTGTAAAAGACACTCTGGCACTCAGAGTGATGCAGCAACCTGCCGGTAAAGATGCATTCGTTTCATCCGTGGCAGGTGTAGCTACACAGTTCAGAATGGCAGAACAATTTGGGACAATTGGCTTGCTGGCACATAATTTTGCCGGTGGCAGCACATTCTCAAAAGTTGCTGTCGATGATGAAATCTACATCCTTTACGGCAATGAAAAAACTGAAAAATTTATTGTTGAAAAAATCCTGTCTTACCAGGCACTATCGCCCAACAGCCCGTCATCTGATTTCAAAGATTTAGCAACCGGCGAAATTATTACAGCCTCATCCCTCTTTGAGACAGTTTATAAAGGAAATCCTCACCTGGTAATGCAAACCTGTATCGCTCAGGATAACGAATTATCCTGGGGAAGACTATTCATAATAGCTGTACCTTTTACAGCTGAGCGGGCTTCTACTCTACCCAATCCATAAACAGCTGGTTAAGATCACACTGACAGGCAGCTTCAAGGCTGTCTTTCATCTCCTGGGATGAGACGAGATCCCAGGAGTATTTTTTTACATAGTCATGGAAGAAATCATCCATCATGGATATTCCGTATTTTTGTTCCAATTCGTAGAAGAATATGGCTCCCCTTCCATAAACAATTGCGCTATAGCTTCCATCGGCATAATACTCAACCGGCTTGCCAATTGGAATATTCGCTCTATTTACACGATCCCAACGGCTGTAGAAATCCTGTAAGTATCCTTTGGCTGCCTGAGACCCGTACTGATCAACATAATAGCGATAGGTCGCATATTGCGTCAGTGATTCATCCAGCCAGGGCTCATTCACCTGGTCATTCCCGATTTTGTTATACAACCACTGATGTGCGGTTTCATGGGCAATAACCGATTCAAGCAGGATGTTGTTTGGAATCCCTTCATCAGGTTTTTCATCTGGTAAGTATAACTGCTGGTTGATTGTCGTCAGACCAGGGTATTCCACACCCAGCGCGTTGGTATTGGTTGCAATTACATCAAATTCACGGTACGGATACGGA
>CAZRKL010000001.1:13013-59124 GCA_964600595.1 uncultured Leptolinea sp. | reverse complement strand
TTATGTTCGCTGTCACGATGACATCGGCTGGACATTCTCAGATGACGATGCCGCGGAACTGTGGATAAATGGCTTTGACCACCGCCAATTCCTGAATGAATTCTATCGCGGAAGATTCCCCGGCAGTTTTGCGCACGGGCTGCCCTTTCAAGAGAATCCAAAAACTGGCGATTGTCGCATCTCAGGCACCTGCGCATCGCTTGCGGGGCTTGAAAAAGCGATTACGGAAGAAACCTCAAGGGAAGTTGAGCTGGCCATAAAAAGGATTTTACTGATCCATGGGGTCATCCTCACCATGGGCGGAATTCCCCTGCTATATTTGGGAGATGAGCTCGGTTTGTTGAATGATTACAGCTACCGCGATGACCCGGGTAAGGCAGATGACAGCCGCTGGGTCCACCGTCCAAAATTTGACTGGCAAAAAGCGAACCAACGAAATAAACCGGGGACATTTGAGGAAAAGATTTTTAATGGATTGTTAAACCTGATCAGCATACGGAAGGAAAATCCGATTTTTGCCAACCTGAACACAGAAATGATCGACCTGAAAAATGAACATGTTCTGGCTTATAAAAAGCCGGAACAATTAAGTAGCATAATTGTGTTAGCAAATTTTTCTGAGAGACCACAAAAGATTTCACTTATTGATCTGGAACTCCGGAAAGGCACAACCCTGATAAATCTTCAAACCGGTGATACTCCTCATAAAAAAGAAATATTATTGAACGGATACGAATTCGCCATACTCAGGGAATTGTGAAGTAAAAGTAAAAAACCGGATTATTCATCTATGCGATTGACTCTGCCCTCTCGCATGCTAGAATATTTATACCCAACTATTAAGTTTGGGTTTAGATAGTATTGCAAGCACCCTGTCAACCTTTTTTGCAATCCGATCACCGGGGGAAGTGAGGTCGTAATGAATAAACAGAAACTGCTCCAATTAATTTGGCGTTTTGCCATTATTTCTGTGTTTCTGCTGAATGCGGCATTTATCACCACAGAGGATGTGGCAGCATCAGGAGGAAGCTGCAAGGAGTACCACACAGTTCAGTATGGCGATACGCTCTATAAAATCGGAGTCTGGTACAACGCCTATTGGCCAGACATAGCCAACGCGAATGGGATTGGGTATCCGTACACAATATACGCCGGGCAAAAACTTTGCATCCCTTACGGTTCTTCATCGGGAATGGCAGGGACATCTGTTGACTCCAGCAGCACGGGTGGTGTGGGGTTGACCGTAACCTCGGTAAAGGGAAACGATTTTGTTACTGTTGTAGCGACAAATCTGCCAAAGAAAGAAAACTTTGAGATGCGGATTGGTAAATGCAACAGTTCTTCCTCTGCGTTCCTGGAAAACCTGAAAACCGGCACTGATTCAGGCACCTTTACAAGAAAATATGATATTCCATCCAAATATAAAGATGTAAAATGCCTGACTGTCTATATGGAAAGTATAAAATCATCCAAAGAAGCGTATGTTTCGTTTGATAACAAAACGAACTATTCAGTTTCTCCTGTCCCCGCCAGCGCCATGTATTTCCAGGTGATCGATGTGGAGAAAAATTCTTCAGTCACAATAAAAATTTATAACCTGATCAAGGGGAAAAAATACAAAGTCTTCTTCGGACCACAAGGCAGCGGAGCGCCGGCTGGTTATTCCATTGATTCATTCATCGCCAGCAGTTCGTCCAAGCCCAAAGTTCTTACGTATTCCATATCCAAAAAGTACAAAGACAGGACGGCGTTCGATATCCGTGTGGAGGGGATGACCACTCCGGCATCTATGGTTCTGACCATCAAGAATCAAAACTACTGAGAAAAAAGAGGACTGCCAGTGGCAGTCCTCTTTTAGTTTATTTACAATGGATTAATTGACTATCTGTCGCAGAACAGGTAATCCAGAAACCATCAAAATCCACCAACGCCTCGACACCATTTGTAATATCTTCATACGATTTCATCGCCACGTGATAGGGTCGATCTAACAACGCGCGTTGATCACGCAATCCGGAAATGCCCAATTGACTGGCTTCTCTTGGCTTCTCATAAAGATTCTTATTTACCCGGGCAACATCTATCGTATCAGAAATCACTGTGATTGGTCGTCGGATCGGTTGGTTGTAAAAATCATCCAGTGAGAAGCCAATCGCTGCAAACAACACAAGCCAGATCGCCATGCTGACGATCGCTGAGCCTATGTACATGCCAGTGTACATATGTTCATGCGCAACAAAGAAAAGGAAACTGGCAATCCCGCATAAGACAATCGCAATCGCCAGCCCAATAATGACACGGGTCTCATGATATGGCGGTACTGGATAGTGAATTTCATTACCTAGTGTTGGGTTTAACATCAAGATGAGCTTTTCAGTAATCTGGTATGGAAAGTACGCGGTCAGGTACACCATCCCCACTCCCCAGATCAGCCAGAATAGCAATGCCGGCAACCCCCTGTCAATCCGGGCACAAAAATATCCACACAGCCCACCCGTGATCACCGCAATGATCGTTCCCAGCACGATTTTTATCCACGGAAAAACGGCGTGAGATTCCACCAGTTCAACCGCATCGATACCCCAGGCAGCTAAGGAAAATATCAAACCCGCCAGGCAGCCCATCAGCCACCCGGTGCGCCAAAATTTTGAAGTATCATAAACTGCCACGCTCGTTTTCATCGGGGTAATTATACCAACATCATTTATTCCCGCATTGGACATTAGGCTAATTTGTTCCAACAACTCAGCTTAAGGTACAATTGCACTACCGCTTGCAAGGAAGAAGGCTGCCATTGTTTGAAATCGTTTTCCTCGGTACCTCCGCATCTGCCCCCTCTATTCACAGGGGGCTTTCTGCCCAGGTAATCAAGCATAATGAACATCGCTTTTTGATCGATTGTGGAGAAGGCACACAACGCCAGATACTACAATCTGGATTAGGCTTCAAGCATTTGAACAAAATCCTTATCACCCACAGCCATTTGGACCATATCCTTGGGTTGGCGGGGTTGATTTCCACTTATATGCGTTGGGAAGCAATAGACCATCTGGATATTTATGGCGGCAAGGCTTCACTGGAAAGGATCCACGATCTGCTATACACCGTGGTTTTGAGGAACGCCCAACCTCCCATGGATATCCGCTTGAACGAGATTAAACCCGGTGTGATCATTGAAGAAGAAGATTTTTCAGTAAGCGCATTCCCGGTGCAGCACCGCGGGGCAGATTGTTTTGGCTTCCGGTTTGATGAAAATGGACGCCAGCCATTTTTAGCTGAAAAGGCTGAAGCATTAGGCGTCCCGGCTGGTCCATTAAGAAGGGATCTTGTCAGGGGGCAGGCAATCACACTTACTGATGGATCTGTTATCCACCCGGAGGATGTGCTGGGTGAGTTCAAACCCGGGATTCATCTGGTGCATGTGGGGGATGTTGGAAATACAAACACAATATTCGAACACGTCCAAGGTGCAGACGCGCTTGTGATTGAAGCAACGTATCTTGATGAAGAAGTCGATATGGCAAAACAATTTGCCCACCTGACTGCCCGTCAGGCGGCTGAACTGGCAGTGGCAGCTGGCGTGAAACAGCTAATTCTCACCCATATTTCTCGACGATACCGTGAAAAAGAAGTTTTTGCCGAAGCAGAGGCAATCTTCCCAAATGTTCGAATTGCTCGGGATTTTGATCGCTATATGATTACCAGTACCGGGCTCGAAAAGTCTATCGAATGATTTTTCGATAGAGAGCCATCAGTAAAACCAGAACACCAATTAGTACAACTACCACAATAGCGAACAGTAGCTTTACCTGAACTGTCCAGATGGGATTCTGCCAGTTTATCACCAGATAAACGATTACAGAAATCATACATAACGCACTCATAAAAATTGCCAGGAGGATCGTTGAAAGGACAGGAGTGGGGGTTTTTGTATTTTTTTCCATGGTCTTCTTCCTGAATGCATTAATGATAACAGGGAAGATCGCAATTTGATAAATGGGTTAAGGTTCAATGCAGGTCATTATCATAATAGGTCTGGTCAATCTCACGTAAATATAATTACAGCCAGGAATTTTTGTTGCTTTACTCAGTGCGTGAAAATATCTGCTTCATCCAATTTTTACCTTTGTCCAGCATTCCGGGACAAACCGCTTGACATCGAGACAAATAACTGTAAAATCAAGCGCAATATGATAATCACTAATCTGACTCCCCGTCATCATAAGCATAACCACAGCCACGCCCTCAAGGGCAGGTCTGTTTTGCTTATGTGTTGAGCCAGAAAAGTATTCCAGAGCAAAAAAGGTCTTCCTTGAGATTTCAAGGAAGATTTTTTTATTAATCTGGCAATAAGGTAAACATCACGGAGGAGGTGGCATGCATTTCAAAGGAATAAAAGATTTTTTAACTGATCACTGAAAATAAAAAACCAATCGAAAAATATCTGGAGAGAAGAATGAAAACTAATAACCTTAACAAAATTGTTGTAGTAATCGTCCTCAGTACCATCATCTTAACCGGTTGCGCTGGATTTGCCGGAAATCAGCCGACCAACACCCCCAGCGTCGTCCGTATCGCAACAGATGCCACATATCCTCCGTTTGAAATGGTTGAGGAATCAAACAAAACCCTCATCGGCTTTGACATGGATCTTATCAACGCGGTAGCAGAAGAAGCTGGCATTCAAATTGAAGTTGTCAATATCGGCTTCGATCCACTACTCACAGGGATGGCTCAATGTCAGTATGATGCTGCCATCTCAGCCATAACCATTACAGAAGAACGCGGAAAACAGATGGCATTCAGCAATCCATACATCAATGCCGGACAGGTCGTAACTATCAATAAAACAACTACTGATATTCAAGGGCCGCAAAACCTGGTTGGAAAAAGCATCGGGGTCCAACTTGGTACAACCGGGGCAATAGAAGCAGAGAAAATTGAAGGCGCTGTTATCAAAACCTATGACACTGTTGATCTCGCATTTCAGGATCTGGTAAACAGACAAGTAGACGCAGTCGTGGCAGATTACCCGACCTCTCTGGCTTTTGTCCAAGTAAATTCAGAGTCGATCATGACCGTCGGCGATGTGTTCACGGAAGAGACATACGGCATCGCAGTTTGTAAAACCAATACTGAATTGCTAAACACTATCAATGCCGCACTGGCAAAAGTGGTGGAAAGCGGATTAATTACCGAGCTTGAGCAAAAATGGCTCGCAGGCGAATAGGCAACATGTAATTAATGCAAAGACCGGCGGAATTATCCGCCGGTCGTTTTTTATTATTATATTTATTCTATGGAAATAATCTTTATTTCAAAAGATCCGCCAGGTGCTTCAACCTTGACTGTTTCACCAGCTCGGTGGTTGAGTAGAGCCTTGCCCAGCGGGGACTCATTTGAAACTTTTCCATTGCGTGGGTCTGCTTCAGCAGCTCCAACAATCACATACAATTCGGGCTGACTTCCCGCTTCTTTTACCTTTACTTTGCTACCTACCTGAACAGACTCATGCTTTTCTGCATCAGTTACTACACGGGCTGTGGCTAACAGAATTTCTAGTTCTTTAATGCGCCCTTCCACAAATGCCTGTTCATTCTTGGCATCTTCATATTCAGCGTTCTCGATCAATTCCCCGCCTTCCATGGCTTCATGGAGGCGATTGGCAATCTCCTGCCGGCGAACAGTACGCAGGAATTCGAGTTCTTCCTGTAGCTTTTCAAAGCCTTCTTGTGTAAGGAATGTTATTGGCATATTTGTTCCCTGTAACTTCCGTGGATACCCACCTGACGGTTTACTATGAACACAAACAGCGCCCCGAAGGGATGCCTTCGATAAACGCTGTTAGGGTATATTACCACAATCCCAAAAAATATTCAATAGTTGTCTTACAAATTACAAAATATAAAATTTATGCTCAATTTTCAAACGGAGGCCAGCTAATTTTCAAGTATGGAGTGTACCCATGCTTCTCGACTCCATAAACCCGCCCATACGATGATTCGGCGCAGCCAGGCTCATCGGTAACAGTAACCCAGGTTTCATATACTCCCAACGGGGTGAAAACCAACCTGCCATTCTGGCAAACCCAGGTTTCTACAAGATAGGGTTCCTGCTCCGAATCGTCTCCCGCTCTTAATACAAGCGGACTCCAGGATATCGTAACCTCGTTCCCGTTGCGGTTCGCATTCACATAATCGAGGGCATTATAGAAAGTAGAACGGGGAAGTTTGATGGTGTGAGGATCGACAGGCAACACCGCGTTGATGTCACCCTGGACATCCATAAACTTGAGATTCATCCAACAAGGATTGGTTCCACCGATCGCACGGATTTCTATATAACCGGTATCTGCCATATAACCGATAATCTCAAGCCGGTTTCCACCCAGTAATCCATACTTGTACAAGTACGCTTTGGATGGTCCATAGAAGCACATGACATGTTCTTCATTTACCTCCCCCCGTAAAATGGCGTAGGTTGGAGTGATGGTGGGAGTGGGGGTGCTGGTTTCGGTTGGGGTAAATGTTGGCGTGGGAGTATGGGATGGAGAAGGTGTAATTGTAGGAGTCAAACTGGGGGTCATTGTGGATGTGACTGTCGAGGACGGCAGTGCGGTTTGTGTGGGTGATGGTGGAAAAAATAACCCGGAAGATAGACCCGGCAATCCACAGGCTAACAGAACCAAGCCAGTAATAGAAATTAGCGTAATCTGAATAAACCTTCGATCCATTTTACGGCCAGGGGATAGCAGCTGGTTCAGAATACCCATGTTTTTCAACAGTCAGGATCTCACCCCGAGAAGGTTCAGCGCAGCCAGGTTCATCTTTCACAGTGTACGAAGTCGTGTACTGGTCCGGAAAAGACACTGTCCACCACAGGTAGGCGCCATCCTGGCAAACCCAGGCTTCAATGAAGTACCCGCGATCTTTATCCTTGGTCATTTTCATCTGGTTCCAGGTGATGGTGACCTTATTCCCGTTGCGGGTGGCATTGACATTCTTTGGAGGACCGTATTGGTTACTGCCAATGGTCTGCAAATTGGGCTCTGTGTAGTAAACCGTGGTCACATCGCCAGTTACATCAACAACAGAAGGCGACACCCAGCAGAAATAATTCAGCTTGTCAAATTTGATATACAGCCAGTTACTGTATCTGAAACGTCCGCGAACTGTACCTTTATCCCCCGCATAAAGGTCTGCCGCGTGCAAATAGGCTTTGGATGGGCCATAGCGGCAATGTGCCTGGGTATTCACAACCACCTCGGGGAAAGCAAATGTTGGCGTGGGTGTGATCGTTGGTGTATCGGTGACGGTGGGTGTTGGTGTGATGGTAGGCGTCTCTGTGAAGGTAGGCGTAAAGGTAAATGTCGGTGTATTCGTGAATGTAGCAGTGTTTGTACTGGTGGGTGTCCACAGGGTGGCGGTAGCTGTCATCTGGCGCGCCTGGAATTGCTCCAACGGCGCACACGCTGATCCGATACCGACTAACAGCAACAAAATAAACAGGTAACCCGATTTTTTCATCCAGAACCTCTGAACAATTCTATCATTCAATCATAGCCCTTTGATGGGATTTGAATACATCACCGGTGTGATTTTTGGATAAGTTTTTACCTCTGTATTCTGATTCGGTCATCGACAATTTCCCAAATTTCTGTAGCGAAGTGCTGAATGAAATACCGGTCATGAACAACCGCCAGGATGGTACCTTCAAAACCGCTGAGGGCCTGTTCAAACCTGTTTCTGGAGGGAATATCAAGATGATTCAAAGGTTCATCCAGAATCAAGAAATTACTGCCATTAGCAGACAAACCAGCCAGCATCAACCGAGCCCGCTCGCCATAAGAAAATTGTGAAACCGGTGTAAACACATCATCTCCGGTAAATAGGAACTTGTGCAAAAATGTTCGGGCTGCGGTCTCATTCATGGGTGCAATGGACTGTAAGTACGCCAGCGCAGTTGATTCCTCCCGGATATTCTTTTGATCCTGCTCCATATAGCCAGGCCGTACCTGAGAGCCAAACCGGATGCGACCCGATAAAGGCGGAATCTCTCCCAGCATGGTGCGGATCAGACTGGTCTTTCCGCTGCCATTCGGACCAATCAGGCAGCAGCGACTGCCATAACGCAGAACCGCTCTGGTTGGGCAGATTAGCTGCCTACCCGGATAACCGATCGATGCATCTTCCAGAATCAAGACATCCCGCCCGGATGGATTCGTCCCATTGAATTCAAGTTTTAGTTGCCATTGGCTGCCCGGTTTGTCGATCTTCTCGTCCGTCAAAATTTTTTCTATGCGGTCTTCGATTTGGGTTGCCCGCCCCATGGTGCCTTTCCCACGATTGGCAAAGAAACCACGGGCGAATTTATCGCCTGTATCCGCCTTCCCACCCACCTTAAATTTCGCAATGCCGCGCAAGTGGGCAGCAGCTGCCTTTAATTGCTTAATTTCTTCCTGCTGATCCTGGAAAGCATTCCACTGATGTTCATACTCCCTGGCTTTTTCATCCAGGTACTGTGAATAATTGCCCGCATACATGCGGGTGGATTGGGTAACAGGGTCCATTTCGAGGATGGATGAACAAACCTGGTCCAGGAATACCCGATCGTGCGAAACCAAAAGCAGACCACCCTTAAAAGATCTCAACCAATCTTCAAGCCATCGCAACATCTCAATATCAAGGTGATTGGTTGGTTCATCCAGTATCAGAAGGTCCGGCTCAAGAAGAAGGGTGCCTGCCAGTACCAGGCGGGTTTTCTGCCCACCGCTCAGCTTATTCACCGGGAAATCGAACCCAAGGTAATCCAAGCCAAGACCACCCAGGATTTTTGGCATTTCAGTTTCCAATGAAGCAGCCCGGTTGACCAATTTTAATGTCTGATCGTAAGCATTTATCAGAGTCTCGTCTTGTGGATTTCTAACCAGGGCAACGGTAAGTTGCTCCAGATCATATTCGAAATCAGCAGGAATATTGACATGCCGATAAAGAAACTGAAGGATGGTTTCACCATCATTCGGTTGAAAGCCTTGAGGGAGATATGCTCTGTTGATGTTTTCGGGTTGAAATTGAAAAGTGCCAGAATCCTGCTTTTCTTCACCAGTGATGATTCTGAGCAAGGTGGTTTTTCCACAGCCATTGGGTCCCACGAGACCAATCTTCTCGCCTGCGAGAACAGAAAAGGATATATCCTTAAATATTTGATTTAGATTGTAAGATTTAGAAAGTCTGTTTACTGAAAGCATGATAACCTCTTAAAAAATTAACCGGGGGCAGCAGCCTCCGGTTAATGCATTGATGCAATTAATGCCCGGGAAAACTACCCAGAAACGTATTTAATTAGAGGTTAATGCCTGCCATTGATATCTCCGATTTGTTATATTGAAATTATACCCGCAAATAATGAATTGACCAAAAATGGTGAAAAATCGCATCTTAGAAAATTAATATCCTATTTGTAAATTTTGATAAAGGATTACTAACCCGTGATTTTCTGATTGACAGTTATCTTCTTATTTTTTTTCTACACGTTGTATAATGTACCCATAATCAAAGACAAAATTTAATAATTATCTGAAGTGCATATACCTTGTTGCTTAAGAACAATGGGGGAACGCTGTTGTGAAAATAAATACACCCAACACACGGATGTTCCAATGCATAAATGATAATCTTGTGGGGTGAGTGATAGTATCTTTGCAGCCAGCATGGAAGGTGAATGGACACCATGAGTAACAACAATCAAAATACCAATGCACATGTAAATTCTAACAAACGGATCGCTATCATCATTGGAATTATTCTTCTGATTTTGCTTGCCATTCTGGCAGCTGGCAGATTTTTCAGCGTGGAAAGTCCTGAGATGCTGGTTCCAGCCGAACCATCTCAAAATTTACAAGGAAACGTCGATGTTACGGACACCCCGACAAGGTCGATATCTGCACAGATAACCTACACTTTAACTCCAACATCCACGCAAGCAATCCTGATCCCGAATAATACAATTACATCTACTTCAACGCGGTCGGTGGTTTATTATCCACCGACCTCCACAAAGAGTGCAAAGAAAAGTTCTACAGCGACCAGTACAAGTATTCCCAACTCCGCCACACCAAATTATGCGCAGCAAACCAATGAAGCGCTAGCACAATATCTGACACAAACTGAACAGGCAATCTATTTGATGCAGACCCAACAGGCTTTATTCGCAACCCAAACACATCAAGCCATGCCAACTCCAACAATCCATTTCACCGAGACACCTAGTATCACAGCGCCTGGTGTCTCATCTGTCACTCCTGCCAATGGTGCAACAAGTGTTGCTGATTCCAGCATGCTCAACGTAGTTTTTGACAAACCTGTCAGTGTCACAGGTAACTGGTTTACACTCGTCTGCTCAACCAGCGGAACATTCAGCCCCAGTTATGCGAATATTATCATTTTCGGAGGTCCTTCAAGTTTTACACTGGACCCGCAAACCAACTTAACAAGTGGAGAAACCTGCACCTTAACTGTGTTTGCCTCACAGGTGTCAGATTTAGACGATTACGACCCGCCAGATAATATGGCTGCGAATTTTACCTCCAGTTTTACTGTTGAAAAAGCACCTGAAGTTGCCAGCTCATCACCAGCGAATGGAGCGAGTAGCATTTCGAATTACACGAATATCATCCTCACCTTTGATGAACCGGTATACGTCCACACAGGTTCTTTTACAATTTTCTGTGGTGGTCTAATTCAACCTTTTACTGTCGCGGGATCAGGAACCGCAACGATCACACTAGACCCTCAGGCGGTTCTTCCGAATAACCAGACTTGCACAGTAACTGCAGTTGTCGGCAACATACAGGATGCGGATCCTGTTGATCCACCCAATTATATGAGCTCAGGTTATTCATTTAATTTTTCTACACTCAGCGTTCCCAATGAAACCCTGACCGAAAGTGAAATTGATAATAGTTTTTACGATATTACTGGCACCGGATCAACCAATGTCGATTTGGATGGCGATCTACGTGTCAGTTTTTCTGAACCGGTGAATATAACGCTTTCAATCAACATGCTTCAATGCCCGGCTGGCAATCCGGTTCCTGTTGCGATAACCAATAATTTCTCCAGCGTAATTACTCTGAACCCTTCCATTGATATGCCTTCGGCAACAACATGCACACTCAATATTCCGGCAGAAAATATCAACGATCTTGGCACACCTTCAATACACGCTGCGCAGGCTGTTAATCATACATTCCAGACACATTAAAATATATATAAGCGAATAATCCAGCCAGTTGAACTACCAACCTGCTAACTGGTTAAATAAAAATTAGGGCTACCATTCTGGTAGCCCTAATTTGCTTCATCTAAAAACCTACTTATTCGGGGCGGGTCATCCCATCCACACTACCACCAAGGTCTTTGATGCTGTCATAAAGAACTTGCATAACATAGGTAGGATTATGGGCATATGCTCCCGGATCCTTCATTGCATACTGAAGGTTATACCCTGCAAAGAGCAAGCGAGGTGACCAGGCATTGAAGGATGCACTTCCTCCCTGATCGGTCTTGTCTGCGTTGCCATCGTTATCCGCATCCAGGAAGAAGTATGGATAAGCGTGAGAGTCATACAAAATGCCTGTTTGCAGTTTATCCTTGGCGTACGCCTGGATGGATGCATACAGCTTTTCCTTCATGGTCTCAATTTCGCCATACATTCCTTCAGCAACATCTCCATCACCATCGAAGTCGGTGTCACCCATACGGATCTTGGTGGGATCATCGACCTGGTGGCAGCCAGTGCAGGCTGAAGCTTTGGGTTCGAGTTCATGCGCGTCGTGGCAGCTTGTGCATGTCTGGAATCCTTCCACATGCATGTAGCGGCCAGCGTAAGTCTGACCCTCATATTCATACACACCCTTGGCATCTGTGCCAAACAGTGTTGACCCAGCAGCGAAGTAGTGGACATTGCGGAAGCGGATTTTATCTGATGCAGTATCCAGATCCTGTCCGGCTACTGTCCTGGCAACACTGACACCAGATTCTCTGCCCTGGTGGCAGAGCATGCACATATTGTTGGCATCGCCTTCACCAAAAGTCACTTTTGCGCCACTCGGGAAGGTTACATCAGCAACCGCGTATACCGCAGGCCATTCAGCACTGTTATGGCAGGTCGAGCAAGCCAATCCATTGCTGGCAGGCATGGCGATATTTGTACCATTCTCGATGAACTGAGGAATTCCGGAAGCAGCGTGGCATTTCACACAGCCAGCTTCCACCTTGCCTTCTTCATCCCAGTGACGGAATGACTCGCTGTTGCCCGCGAAGTGACCATTGTCATCGCGATTCATAGCGGTCATGTCTACCGGGGTGGGCAGTTTGGTGTTCAGATCTTCGATTGAGTCAAAGAGGAGCTGAACAATGTACTTGTTACCGTGAGCATACGCGCCCGGATCCTTGATGGAAAGCTGGTAGTTGTACGCCGCTTTCAACAATCGGGGAGACCAGGATTTGTATGCATTCGGGAAAGCTGCTTCTGCTTCATCGGTCACGCCATCGGTGTTAGTATCATTGAAGAAGTAAGGATACGCATCTTTGGAGTAAACGACAGGAGCTTTGGCAACATCAGTGGCATAGGCCTGCATGGCTGTGTAAAGGGCTGCCTGCAAACCTTCGATCTCGTAGAACATTCCTTCTTCCACGTCTCCATCACCATCGTAATCTGGTCCGGATGATGGTTCGCGGACATCTTTAAGATCTTCCACTGCTTTTACATCCACATGGCAGGTTGAGCATTCATTAACCTTGAGCTCAAGTGAATGGGAGGTATGGCAGTCTACACAGGTATCATATCCTTCCACATGGTCATTACGCGCGTCGTATGCTTTACCTTCATACTGGTAGCCACCTTTGACTTCTCCAGCGTAAACGGTTGCGGCGGCCGCGTAATAGTGGATGTTTGTGAAACCTAATTCCGCATTCACAGTATCAGGATCCTGACCTTCCACCGCTGCATCGACCTGAACCATGGATGCCATACCCTGGTGGCAGGTCATACAAACTGCTTCTTTGCCCAATCCCGTTACTTCAACACCAGATGGGAATACCACCGATGAAAGAGATGCCGCGGCAGTGCTGTGGCATGTTTCGCAGGTTATGACAGTTCCAATTGCTGCAGCTTTATCGACTTTCATCATCTCGCTGCCATCAGCACCGACATAGTCTGAGAAGCCCATGCCGCTGTGGCACTTCGCGCATTCAGCGGGGATTTCCTGCGGATCTTCTTCATTCCAATGGGTAAAGGCTTCTGAAGCAGCATCGGCATGACCTGAAGCTTCCCAGGCTGTCATAAATGGGATATTTGCCTCCTCTGCCGGAGCGGGCTGAGCGGGCGCCTCCGGGCAGGGAGTGGCTTCGGGGCATGCGGGGGCAGGCTGGCAGGCGGCAATGATAAATGCCAGCCCTATTACCAAACCTACTACTAATATTGTTTTCTTCATAGTTTGCATTCTCCTAGATTAGGCTGGTCCATCTCTTGCTTTTTCTCCTTATGGTCGAATATGCACCTCCTCATTACAAATTTACCGACAAACCTATTGGCTTAGTTTAATTATAAGGAAATGGTTAGATTAAAACAATATTAATTTAGATGACATTATTCCTATGCAGAATGGCAGGATATCAGTTAAAATCTCATTTCTGGATAAAACGGGTCTATTTTAGTTGTTTTGAACACGGCTCTCTCACTTGAATTTAATCTGCGTGTGCGAAAATGACGCTTGTACGATCCATATTGTCCGATTTACGCCGAAAACCAAAAACCTTTACTGGATAGGAGAAGAACAAAATGACTTCGCCCGAAGCTCCTAATGCCACAGCCAAGGCATCTTCAGGCTCCAAGCTGAAATTTTTTGCCGGTGGTTTTATCATTCTTGCCGCAGTAATCTACCTCATCATTTCATCCACACAAGCCAACGCGCAATATTTCTTAACCATCGAAGAGCTCAACCAGAAATCAAGCGAAATGCTTGATCGTGAGTTACGCGTTTCTGGCGCGGTACTCGGCGATACGATCGCTTACAATCCTGAAACGCTCGATCTTTCCTTCACAGTGGTTCACATTCCTGCAGATAACGCAGAAATTGAAGCGAAAGGTGGATTAGCACTCGTTTTACACGAAGCGACGAAAAATCCCAATGCAGCCCAATTAAAAGTTGTATACAACGGACCACGCCCGGATTTGCTCAAAAACGAAGCCCAGGCAATTATGACCGGCAGATTGGATGCTGATGGTGTTTTTCATGCTGAAGAACTGCTTTTGAAATGCCCCAGCAGATACGAAGAAGCATTACCAAGTCAGGCTGCAGCCGTAACGAATTAGCCAAGATGGGTTATTCCATTAATATAATTGTTCGAAACTAACAATGAATAGGCAGGCGCTTATTCCTTTTTCAGTTAAACCTGCGCAGGTCATCATGGAGACTTTATGATTGTCGAATTTGGGTATGGAATTCTCATCATCTCTCTTGTATTATCGTTATTTGCAACTATTGCTTCCTTGTATGGGGGGATAAAAAAGAAAACAACGTGGATCGAATCAGCCCGACGGGCAATGTTCTTAATTTTTCCACTTACAACAATCTCAACATTAGTTCTGCTCTACCTGATTATCCGGGGAGATTACTCAGTAGCTTATGTATACTCTGTCTCCAGCAGCACCATGCCGGTATACCTGAAATTGACCGCCCTCTGGGGAGGACAGGCTGGTTCCCTGCTTTTCTGGGCATGGCTAATGGCCATATTCGCATTCGCAGTCTCTTTACGGAATTGGAAACGGGATTATGAGTTTTTGCCCTGGGTGATTCTTGTGCCCAGCCTTACACTGGCATTTTTCTTGAGCATGGTCGTTTTTATTGAAAACCCCTTCATCCGGTTCTGGGCAGATGGGATGGGTCAAATTTATGAAACCATGTTCCAGCCTGCCGGCGCAGATTTAATTCTTCCTCCAGATGGACGTGGATTAAATCCACTTCTCCGCCACCCGGGCATGATATTTCATCCACCGGCTCTTTACCTGGGATTCGTTTCATTCGTCATCCCATTCGCGTTCGCTGTTGCGGCATTAGTAACAGGAAGAACCGATGACCGCTGGATCCGTATCACCCGCAGATGGACTCTGGTCGCCTGGCTATTTCTCTCCATTGGATTGGTGTTGGGGATGCGTTGGGCATACGATGTGCTGGGATGGGGCGGTTACTGGGGCTGGGACCCAGTTGAGATTGCCGCACTGATGCCCTGGTTAAGCGGAACGGCTCTCTTGCACTCGGTAATGATCCAGGAAAAACGGGGCATGTTCAAACAATGGAACATGATTCTGACCATTCTCACCTACGATCTGGTGATTTACGGTACGTTCCTTACCCGTTCCGGGGTACTCTCATCCGTGCACGCCTTCGCACAGAGCGCGGTCGGGCCACTCTTCTTCGGTTTTATTTTCATTACCCTGGCTGCAAGTGTGGGGTTGTTGATCTTTCGCTGGAAAGACCTGAAATCTGAAGCTTCGCTGCATTCTGTGTTTTCCAGAGAATCCCTATTCCTGGTAAACAATCTGCTTTTTATGGGAATATTAATTGTCTGCTTCTGGGGAGTTAACTTTCCACTGCTTTCAGAGCTGGTTACCGGACAAAAAGTAACAGTTGGTCCACCCTTCTACCTGAGGGCAACTGGACCGCTCTGGGCAGCCTTACTTCTCTTAATGGGTGTGGCTCCCCTCACGGGTTGGACCATCGCTTCAGCGGAAAGACTGGGTAAAACACTCTGGAAACCTGCAGTTCTCTCTTTGATTACACCAATTGCGGTGGCAATTTCTGGCAATCGAAACATCCCCGCGCTGCTGGGATTCTGGCTCATCACGCTTGTTATCCTGGTTACATTATTTGAATACTGGCGTGGTGTAAAGGCACGAGTCTATTCAACAGGCGAGAATTTCTTAACCAGCCTGTGGAACCTAACCGGTAAAAATCGCAGAAGGTACGGTGGTTATATCATCCACCTCGGTGTGGTTTTAATGGGAATTGGTATCATCGGCATAGAACTATTCCAAACTGAAACTCAGGGAACACTCACCCCCGGCGAGGAACTTCGGGTTTCAGATTACGCGGTGAGTTACAAAGAGCTGGCTGAATTTGACGCTCCGGATGGCAGGAATGTGGCCAGAGCGGTTTTGAATGTGAGCAAAAATGGGAAACCAATCGGAGAACTGTATCCACGCCGTGATTTTTTCTATGATGCCCAACAGACCATGACTATACCGGGTGTCCGCAGCACTATGGAAGATGATTTGTATGTGATTCTGGTGGACTGGCAGCCCATTTCAACCAGAATGGCAACTTTCAAGGTTTATCACAATCCACTGGTGAATTGGTTATGGGTTGGCAGTCTGGTATTGATCTTTGGCTCATTAATCGCAGTATGGCCAAACCGGGAAGATTAGAACAGGAAACCTCGATGATAACCAATGATATATCCTCTCAAAAGAAACTCAGACGTTATGCCATAATTACGTCTATCGTTTTACTCACGCTATTCCTAGTATCAGCTTTTCCGGTGGATGTCACCGCGCAGGAAGAAAATCCGGTCACCGATGACGAAGTCAATGCTGTAGCCAAAGAATTGTACTGTCCGGTTTGCGAAAACGTTCCCCTGGATGTTTGTCCGACCACCGCCTGCGCGCAATGGCGGGAACTGATTCGTGAGAAAATCCGCGAAGGGTGGACGCCTGAAGAAATCAAAGTTTACCTAGCCGAGCAGTATGGTGACCGAGTACTGGCAGAGCCGCCAAGAAGCGGTATCAACTGGCTGGTCTATATCCTACCTCCAGCGATTATTCTGGCTGGAGCGGTTTACCTGGGTCTGAATATACGCCGAATGAAGAAAGACCCAGCGCTAAACTCCCCCACCCAACAAACAGACACCATCCAGCCTCAAGATGAATATATGGAAAAAATTGAAGCAGAACTTAAGAAGCGAGAGTCTTAATATGGAAAACGAACCTTTACAAACCAAACGTCCTCTTCCACTTCCCGCGGTACTTCTGGTTGTTCTGCTGCTGGGCGGATTCATGCTTTTTCTGTTCCTGGGTATGCAGCGAACCTACCGCGGACCTGTTACGGTTGGGCAAGCGGTGACACCATTCGAACTAAAGACATTTGACGGTGAGACAATCAAAACAGCCAACCTGTCAGGAAAAGTTCAACTCGTAAATTTTTGGGCGTCCTGGTGCAAACCGTGTGAAGCTGAAGCCGCGTATTTGCAGCAAGCATGGGAATACTATGAGCCAACAGGCGAGGTCGCGTTCCTGGGTGTGGATTATGTGGACACCGAACCAGAAGCAAAAGCATCACTGGCAAAATTTGGAATCACCTTCCCCAATGGTCCTGACATGGGAACTAAGATCTCACAAGAGTTCAGAATCCGCGGTGTGCCGGAGACATACATAATCGATAAAGATGGCAATCTGGCATATATCCAAATCGGACCGTTCAGCTCGCTTCAGGCAATTAAAGATATTATCGATCCCCTTCTGCAGGAGTAAAGAGGAACATCATGGATTCAGGCGCATTATTGTTACTGATAGCATTTGGATTGATCACCGGAGCATATATCTTCCATCCTTTCATTGTCGATAAACGCGGCGGGGTAAAATTTTATCCACGGGGTGCCGAGAAAGCCCAAACGTATAACCAACAGATTTCCACCCTCCTGGCGCAAAAAGAACAAATGTTAACTGTCATCCAGGAACTTGATTTTGACCGGGATACCGGTAAACTCCCAGAAGAACTTCATCGAACACAAAGAGTTGAGATGTTACATAAAGCGGCTGCGATATTGAAGCAACTGGATGATCTCGGGTACAAAGAGCCGGAAAAGAAAACATCGTTTGAAAAAAGTAAGAATGGGAAGGCGGATTACGATGATCTGGATGAATTGATAGCGCGCCGGAAGATGGCAAAGACATCCAAAGCTGAAGGTTTCTGTACCAAGTGTGGAAATGCCATCCAGGCAAGCGACCGTTTTTGTCCCAAATGCGGAAAGACCATAGAAAGATAAATCCCTTATGAGATTATCTGGCATCTTCATTATTCTACTTACCGGTTTTTTCCTTGCATCCTGCGTGTCGCTTGCCCAGGATGTTACCCCACCACCCGATTACCAGCCACCTGCAGCTATATCTCCACAAGAGACCGCCGCGGTATTTCCCCTTGTTCCAGCAGATCCGCATAATGGTAAGCTGGTGTATGAGCAGAACTGCGCAGACTGCCACGGTATCAGCGGCCGCGGAAATGGTGCTCAATCGAATAATCTGGCAGCCTCACCCGATGTACTGGTAGATCCAATTCAAATGCAGAACACATCACCGGTGCAGTTTTATCAAATCATCACCCAGGGCATTCCACAGAACGATATGCCGGCTTTCCAGTCTGTGCTGGAAGACAGGGATCGGTGGGATGTTACTGCCTACCTATACCTGCTCAGCAGCTCAACTGATGAATTAACTCTGGGAAAAAACATCTTTGAGGGAATCTGCAGTGAATGTCATGGCAACCAGGGGAAAGGCGATGGCGTGAATGCACGAGGATTGCCCTTGCAGCCGCCAGATTTCACCCGCCAGGGAATACTGACTGTCCGCAGCAACCAGGAGCTGTTCCAATACGTCACGGGCGGTTCTGCAGAGATAATGCCATCTTATGAGAAGATATTGTCTGAAACAGAACGGATGGCAGTAGTAAAGTTCGTGCGAACTTTATCCTTCGCGAACGTCATCATCCCGACACAAACAGCGACCAGGGTGGAGACAAAAGCAGCAGATGCTACAGCCGCTGCAACCGCATTATTTCCAGATGCAGAAGCTGATCCATTGGATTCGGAAGTAATCACTGAAGTAAATATCAGTGGGAAAGTGATCAATGATTCCGGGAGTTCCTTGCCCGCGGATTTGACAGTGGACCTACTTATTTTTGATTCAATGGAGCAATCTCAGACACTCCAAACCACGGCTGCAGTTGATGGCACTTTTGTATTTCAGAATGTTCCCATGCAAACCGGACGGATCTTTATAACATCGACAAGTTATCAGGGTCGTATATTCAATTCTGAACCTTCCTTCCACCCCCAGATGGGCTCGGAAGAATTCTCTGAAAAACTTGAAAAAGACCTCGTTCTTGATATTCACATTTCTGAATCGACTACGAATATCGAGAGCCTTGTAGCTGACAGGCTGCATATTTTTGTTGATTTCCCTCAGGAAGGATTGATGCAAGTTGTAGAACTCTGGTTGATTTCGAATAATGGCAGTTCGGCGGTGGTGCCATCAGACGATCCTGAAAAATCATTGAAATTTGTGCTTCCTGAGGGAGCAACCAATCTGCAATTTCAGGATAGTGTATTAGGGGAAAGGTATCTGCCGGTAGAAAATGGTTTTATGGACTCAGCTACGATTCCCCCGGGACAATCAACACATCAGGTCCTATACGCGTACGATTTACCTTATACCAATAAAGCCCAACTCGCCATTCCGATCCCCATGGATGCCACAACTGTGAGTGTGATGGTGCCCGTAGATGGGGTAAAACTCAAAAGCGATCAACTGGTGGATAGCGGGATCAGGGGCAGCCAGCAAATGACATACCGGGTTTATACCGCTTCCAATCTGGCCATGGGCTCGGAATTGGCGTTGAGTCTGAATGGTCAACCAAAAAATGGTACGGTAGATTCAGCAACCCTGCCTTTTAATCCCATTCTACTTGGGGTAGGAGTCCTCGTTCTGGCTATCACCGGAATCCTGTATTTCTACTTCTGGCGAAAAGACAAACCAAAGGCTGCATTGAGTGAAACGGAAGAAGGCATGGATAAAGACGCCATCATGGATGCCATTATCACACTGGATGAACAGTACAAAAGTTCAAAGCTCGATGAAGATGTTTATCAACAGCGCAGGCAGGAATTAAAAGACAAATTGAGAAAACTGGTGTGATCAAAGTTCAGCGCCTTGTAAAACGATTCGGGGTAAAAACCGTTCTGAACAACCTGGATTTCCAGGTGCAGGATGGTGAATTTGTGGCGTTGATGGGACCGAATGGCGCCGGAAAAACCACCTTGTTGCGCATCTTGTCCTCTCTGATGAAACCTACTTTTGGGAAGATAAAGGTTGCCGGCTACAGCCTGCCCGAACAAAGCAGTCATGTTCGCAGTCGTTTGGGGATCGTTTCGCACCTTCCTCTTCTGTATGGGGATCTAACCGCAGAAGAGAACCTGCGTTTTTTTGGCAAGCTTTACAACATCACAAATTTTCATAACCGGATTGGTGAAGTGCTGGACCTAATTGGTTTGGCACAACGAAAAAACGACCTGGTGCGCACCTTTTCGCGGGGAATGCAGCAGAGGCTGGCGATAGGTAGAGCGATTTTACATAACCCGGAGGTTTTGCTGCTGGATGAACCGCACACCGGTCTGGACCAGGATGCCTGTGAAATGCTGGATCAACTGCTGAAAAGCGTTGCTGTTCAGGGTAGGACTGTAGTGATGACCAGCCATGATCTTGTAAGGGTGCAAGACCTGGCAAACCGATTTGATGTGCTGACAAAGGGGAAGATCAGCGCAACCATCGCCGCAGATCAACTTGCTGCAGACGGCTTGCTCAAATTCTACCGTTCCTCGCTGGAGGATAAAAAATGAGCACGCAAAAGGCTCAACCATCTTTCTTCCAGTCGGTGGCTGCGGTAGTATGGAAAGACCTCACAGCAGAGTTGCGCAGCCGTGAAATATTTTCTGCTATGTTTGTATTCGCGCTGCTGGTAGTATTGATCTTTAATTTCGCCCTCGAACTGGAAGCTGGCACACGCGCCACTGTTGCAGCCGGAGTGCTCTGGGCAACATTTACTTTCGCGGGAACACTGGGATTAAACCGTTCGATGTCAATGGAAAAAGACCGCGGTTGTCTGGATGGATTGCTGTTAGCGCCGGTGGATCGCAGCGCCATTTTCTTTGGAAAGATGATCGGCAACCTGGTGTTTATGCTGATTGTTGAGTTGGTCGTGATTCCCCTCTTCAGTATTCTGTACAATATCAACCTGATCCAGGCGGGGGTAATTTTAGCGACCCTGCTGGGATCGATCGGATACATCGCGGTTGGCACTCTGCTATCAGCAATGGCGGTTCAGGCGCGCACCCGGGATATCCTGTTGCCCATCCTTCTTTTTCCTGTGGTTATTCCGGTGGTTATAGCCGCGGTCAAAGCAAGTTCGGGCTACCTGCAGGGAATACCCATGAATGAGATAACGCCCTGGTTAAATATACTGGTAGTGTATGACATTATCTTTCTGACCACAGCCTGGTTAATATTCGACAAGGTTGTGGAAGAATAAATGAAAGGAACAATATGAAAAAATCCATTGATAAGTTGAAGATACTCGATGTCATTTCCATCCTGCTGCTTATCACTGCAACAGGAATGGTGTTTTTATATGCGCCTGTGGAACGGGTTATGGGTATGGTTCAGAAGGTATTTTACTTTCATGTTGCCGCTGCATGGGTAGGTATGCTTTCATTTATTGTGGCAGCCGTGGCTGGAGCAATTTATCTAAAAACATCCAAAACCAAATGGGATATTCTTAGCTTTGCCGCGGTCGAAATTGGAATCGTTTTCGCGATTATTGCAATCTGTACCGGGTCTATCTGGGCACGCCCGGTTTGGAACACCTGGTGGACCTGGGATCCGCGCCTCACGACCACCGCGATTATGACCCTGGTGTTCATCGCCTACCTGATGCTGCGGCAGGGGATTGATGATCCTGAAAAGAGAGCCAGGTTTGGGGCTGTGTACACCATTATTGGGGCACTGAGTGTTCCCCTCACTTTCCTTTCGATCCGCATCTTCCGTACCATCCACCCGGTGGTAATTGGCGCTCCCAGCGCCACATCAGCTGCATTTGATATGTCTCCACGCATGCTGCAGACATTTCTATTCAGCCTGTTTGTCTGGTCTGTTGTGTTTATTGCTTTGATCTGGCACAGAGTTCGTTTGGGTACCCTGGCGCACGAGATCGAACAGGCAAAAATGAAACTGGAAGAAAATTAGGAGGCGAGAATGGATGCACCTGCTCAAACACTTAATTACATGATCGCGGGTTATCTGGTAATTTTTGGAGCTGTCCTGACATATGTGATCAGCCTGGCTTTACGCTGGAAAAAACTACAGGAAGAAAAGAAATACCTCGAAGAGAAATAGATATCAAACAAGAATCGCCCCGGTTTTGAGCCGGGGCATTTTTATGAGTAAAATTATGGGTGTAAACAGGAAAATAAAATGAAATCGACCCTACCCATAATTATCCTTCTTACAATCTTGACTAGCTTAAGCTCTTGCACCCTGCCCTCAGCTGAGAGTGCTGTGACACCATCGCAAGCGGTTGCTGAAACAATCTCCGAAACTGCGACCAGAAAGCCATCCGCGACACCCATACCTACGGAAAAACCCACGCCAACAATTGAACCATCTCCAACGCCCAAGCCGATTCCCAGCTTGAACATCCCCGCGGCGACAATCTGCCGAAAGATGCCATCGGAGTATGGGATTTTTGCCCATGGGATATCCAAAGATGCGCAACTGGATCTTCTAGGCAAAGACGCCACAGAAAATTGGTTCCTGGTGGTTAATCCTGGAAGCAGCGGCGGAAAAACCTGCTGGATAGCCAGCAGGAACGTGGAACTAATAGGAGATTTGGAAGATGTTCCTTACTCCAGCGCTGTTCAGTAAAACGGGGAAGGTCAGAATTATTTCCAGTTGCAAAAAAATTGTCACAAGATAGTAGTGATTAAAGAGAAAAGACTTCCAGAGCGGCTGCGTTGTTTTCTGATGGCTCAGGAAGTCTTATCTTTCCAGCAGGAGGGAGAAGCTGGAACAAACCGGGAGGAGGTAAATTCAAATAAACTCTATCAACCTTGCAAACCAATAACCAAGAAGAGTATAGCCTGAGTTTAGACTATTGCTTAGTGATGTTATTCACCAACCTGTCATTACAAGTACATGAAATTTGTCCTGAAAAGTAACAACAGGCAATCTAAATTACGCGCCGTCATCTTCCGGAGGAGCAGTCTGTCCATAATCCAGCACTTCTCGGGTTTGTGTGTTCGGCAATTGACCGCTGATTATGCCAAGTTCTTCCATGCGGTCGATAAGACGGGCAGCTCGCGTATAACCTATGCGCATTCTGCGTTGCAGCATGGATATTGATGCGCGCCCTTCACGGCGAACCAATTCCATCACTTCTGTGAGCAAGGGATCTTCATTGGCTTTACTGCCACCACTCTGCCAGAAATCCACCTGGCGCAGCATATTCGCTGGCGGCAACGCTTCAGGGGCTTCTTCACCCTCACCAGTCTCAGCCTGGTCGATCACAATACCACGCCAGTAATCCACCAGGCGTTGGATTTCATTATCTGAAACATAGACACCCTGCAGGCGGACCGGTGCGGGTGCATCCGGTGCCTGGAAGAGCATGTCACCGTGACCAAGCAGTTGTTCCGCCCCGGGTTGATCCAGGATTACGCGGCTGTCAATCATGGTGGCAACCGAGAAGGCAATCCGCGAAGGGAAATTTGCTTTGATCAAACCAGTTATCACATCCGTTGAAGGACGTTGGGTAGCCACCACCAGATGCAGTCCGGTGGCACGTGCCATTTGGGCCAGACGTGTAATTGCAGCCTGCGTTTCAGCAGGTGCGAGCATCATAAGATCGGCTAATTCATCAATGACAATTACCAGTTTGGGCAGTCTTTTCTCACCCCGAACCTGCATTCGGACGTTGAAATCTTCCAGGTTGCGCGCTCCCGCGGCAGCAAACTTATGATAACGGGCATCCATTTCGCGCATCATCCACTGCAGGGCACCAATCACACGATCCGCATCCACGACCACCGGGGCGAGTAGATGCGGAATACCGTTGTAGTTGGTGAATTCCACCCGTTTGGGGTCTACCAGGATTAACCGCAGATCATCAGGTGTATTATTCAACAACAGGCAGCTGAGGATGGCATTTACACAAACTGATTTACCCGAGCCGGTTGTTCCTGCAATCAAAAGGTGCGGCATATTTGCCAGATCTGTTGCCAGAGGTACACCTGAGACATCTTTCCCAAGGGCAATCCGCAAAGAGCCTTTAATTCGCTTGAAGGATGCACTATCGACAACATCGCGCAATCTGACCATGGCTTTATGGTCATTAGGCACTTCAATACCGACATAGTTCCTGCCAGGCACAGGCGCCTGAATACGGATGCGGGTGGCAGCCAGCGCGAGGGCAAGGTCATCGGAAAGAGAGACAATTTTCGAAACACGTACACGGGTATGATTCCCGCTCCGGTTTTCGACAAAATCTGGTTCAACCCCGAACATGGTAACAGATGGACCGCGTAGAATTTCGACAACATGTCCGGGAGCGCCAAAATCCGCGAGGGTTTCTTCAATCACACCCGCCCGTTCCAAATCGACTTTTTCGTTTTCAATCTGAGGGGTACTTTTTTCAAGAATCTTCTCGGGATCAGGCAGTTTCCAAACTGGATCGGGTTGTGATACTTCTACGGATTCGACAGGAATATCCTCTGCTGCAACCACCTCTTCTGAAAGTGGCGCAGCCACAATGGGGGTAAATCCATCCAGCGCAGGTTCAGGCTCGATTATTTCAGTATGAACCTCACCATCCTGCAATGAGAGATCCTTCATGGCAGTCTTCCATTCCGAGAATCCACTGCGCAGTGAATCCATCAAACCTGCACCTTCAGGTTTTGAAGACTTCACAGTATCAGACAGGCTTCCCAAGCCATGGACAATCTGCTGGAATGATAAGTCAAATGAAAAGATCAGGGCAATTAAAAGCCAGGCGCACAACACCAGAAATGCTCCAATTTCGCCCAGACCCGCAACCAATACCTGAAGGATGACACCCCCAAGAATTCCTCCACCTCTGCCCTCTTCTGCCACCAGGTAAGGCTCTGCTATCCCTCCACCAAAATAGTGGAAGAAGGTAAGAAGATTCAAATAAAGGAGAACCAAACCCGCCACCTGCTCCAGTGGGAGGCGCGGCAGTCGTTCAACCTTCCGTAAAATGAGGTAAACACCCGGAATCATGATGGTAAATGGAATGACCCACACACCCCACCCGGTAAACCAGCGCAACAACGCAGAGACCCAGGCAGTTACGGTGGTTTCTGACCCGGCAAACAGGCTCATTGCAGTGATCAAGCCTAATAAGAGCAGGAACACGCCAATCAGATCCATCTTCTTTTCAGCTGAGATGCTGTCACCCGCGGAATGTGAAGATTTCGTTTTTCGAACTCCTCCCGAGGGCGTATAAACACCACGGAATGTTGTTCCTTGCGACCTGTTGGAACGCATTGAGGATTTCGTTGATTTCAGTGGTGTTTTGGTTTGTTTTGTAAATGTCTTTTTTGCTGCCATAAGCACCTGCCTGTCAACGGATAGTTTGCATGAATCATGCCGAAAACTGTTTCCGCAGATTGAATCAATCGCCGTATAATTAGAACAAATCCACCTGGGATAACTGCTTTTATGAAAATCACCCTCGCGATATCACAAATAAACACCCGTTTAGGCGATCTAAAATTCAACCTGGAAAAGCACCTTGAGTTCATCAAGCAGGCTCGTAATTCGGGAGCAGATTTAATCCAATTCCCCGAATTATCACTGACCGGCTATGTCTTGCAAGACCTGGTTCCAGGTGTGGCAATGCGCCCCAACACATCAGATCCTATTTTCAAACACCTGCTGGAAGCCAGCCAGGAGATTGATATCGTAGCCGGTTTTGTTGATGAAGACCAACGCAGCCGGTTCTATATATCATCTGCGTATCTTTCACGTGGTGAGGTTGTGCATGTACATCACAAGGTTTACCTGCCAACTTACGGCTTATTTGATGAAGGACGCTTTTTCGCCTGGGGAGACAGTATCCGGGCGTTCCCTACCCGGTTTGGTCGGGCGGGCATGTTAATTTGTGAAGACTTCTGGCACGCATCTCCACCTTACCTCCTCTGGCTGGATGGGGCAGACCTTTTGCTTTTTTCGAGTGCATCTCCCGGCAGGGGATTGACTACTTCCCCGCAGCTTTCATCTGCCCGATGGGTGGAACATATCAACCAGGCATACGCAAGCCTGTTCACCACCTTTGTCAGCCATGTTAACCGGGTGGGCTTTGAGGATGGACTGCACTTTTGGGGCGGCTCCACGGTCTTTGATCCGGATGGAGTCTTACTGGCGCAAGCTGCATACGAAGAAGAAACCCTGCTGCTCGCAGAACTTGATCTGGGTCAAATCCACCGTACCCGGGCGAGACTCCCGCTATTACGAGATGAACGAACGGTACTGGTAAGTCGTGAATTGAACCGCATCGCAGGAAAGGAAGAATAGCATGAACCAGATCGCACGCAACCAACCCGACCTTTCCATTGAACCCAACCTTGCCCGTAGAATATTAACCGGCTTTATCAAGAGTGAACTCAACCGGATGGGTTTTACCAAGGCAGTGATCGGTCTTTCCGGTGGATTGGATTCTGCCGTTTCATGTTTCCTGACCGCAGAAGCCCTTGGTGCAGAAAATGTGCTGGCGGTCCGCATGCCGTACAAATCTTCTTCCCAGGATTCACTCGATCACGCGCAGCTGGTGATCGACCAGCTGGGTGTACAATCCCTGACCATCCCCATAACCGGAATGGCAGACGCGTTGATCGATCAATTTCCCGAAATGAATTCCATGCGCATGGGCAACATCATGGCACGCACGCGGATGATTGTGTTATACGACCAGTCAGCTGCATTCCAGGGTTTGGTAATTGGCACATCCAACAAGACAGAAATATTGCTTGGGTATTCAACCATCTACGGTGATTCCGCATGCGCAATCAACCCGCTCGGCGATCTCTATAAAACACAGATCCGCCAACTGGCAGAAGCCCTTCGGGTTCCGGATGCTATTCAGAGTAAAGCGCCTTCAGCAGATTTGTGGGCTGGACAAACCGATGAGGGTGAGCTGGGTTTCACCTACACAGAAGCCGACCGATTACTCTTCCTTTTGGT
Source organism: uncultured Leptolinea sp. (assembly GCA_964600595.1). GTDB lineage: Bacteria > Chloroflexota > Anaerolineae > Anaerolineales > Anaerolineaceae > DAIOEK01. The sequence continues at coordinate 31,983 of CAZRKL010000001.1, read as the reverse complement.
AGATGAAAGGTATTCCGCGGAAGATTGTGTTGAAGCCGGATTCCCCCGGCAGTTTGTTGATAAGGTTCTAGAGAAGATACGCCGCAGCCAGTTTAAACGGGTAATGCCTCCCATTGCCAAGGTTTCGAATCGGACAGTAGGTTACGATTTTCTATACCTGCGAGACTGGGGTACTTAAACCCAATTATGCACATCCCTCCCGCGCTCAAACACCGCCCTTACTTACTGTATTGGGTCGGGTTCATGGTTTCTGCCATTGGCTCACAAATGCAATTGTGGGCAATCTACTGGCATCTGCGCACGCTCTCTGACCAGCCGCTGGTGATCAGCGGCATCGGTTTTGCCCGTTTTTTACCGGTAATCGTGCTTTCTCTCTTTGCCGGCGTGGTAGCCGACCACTTCAACCGTCGGAAGCTGGCAATTATTACACAGACAATTCTTATCATGGTTGCCATCGTATTGGGCATTATGACCCACCTCGAAAAGACCAACCTGGCAACCATTTATATCCTGGTAATCATCCAATCGATCGCGGTATCATTTGATCTGCCTGCCAGGCAATCGCTTATTCCTTCTCTCGTACCACGGGATATTCTCCCGAGCGCTTATAGTATGAACTCAATTTCTTCCAACGTGGGTTCGATCCTGGGTCCGGCAATTTGCGGTTTGGTTATCGCATATCTCGGTTTGCAATGGGCGTACTGGATCAACGCTGTATCTTACCTGGCGGTTATCGTGGCACTTTTCGCGATGGGTCCGGTGCAAAGCCAGATCATTCGCACAAAAATGCAGTTCAATCAAACCATGCTGGACATAAAGGAAGGAATCCGTTTCATCCGCAATTCCCCCATCATTCTTTCATCGATGCTGATGGATTTTGTGGCATCATTCTTCTCCTCAGCAAACACTCTGCTGCCCTTTGTTGCCCGCGATATTCTGAAAGTTGGCGCCATTGAGTATGGCTGGTTATCGGCAGCGCAATCTATAGGGACAGTTACAGTGGCTGTTGTTGTTTCGCAAAAGCAAAATCTACGAAGGCAGGGATATCTACTCACCGGGGCGATTCTGTTATTCGGTTTTGCAACCATCATTTTTGGATTGTCCAGAGGGTTCTGGTTGACAATGGCTGCGTTGATCCTGCTGGGTGCCGGAGATGGGTTGAACACCATCATCCGCAACACCTTGCGCCAGATGCAGACCCCAGATTCCATGCGCGGACGGATGTTGAGCATCAATATGATCTTCTTTAAAGGCGGTCCACAACTGGGTGAGGTCGAAAGCGGCATCGTTGCACAGTTATTCAGTGTTCCTGTCGCCATCGTATCGGGTGGAATCGGTTGTGTGCTCGCGGTGATTGTGCTTATCCGAAAATTCCCCATGCTGCTGCACTACAATGGAGATGAGCCGATGCTGGTGGAGCAGCAGGTAGACCAGAGCGTTTTACCGACTTAATAAAACCGGGTCAGGGGAGGACTGATACCCATCCTTTTACCTGACCAGGTAGATTGTTCAACGGATATACAGCACAATTATCAACATTAATGAGCACTGATCGAAATACATAATCACCATTTTCTGTTTGGACTGTGATCAAAATCCATTTACCATCCGGGCTCCAGGCTCCCAGCACAATATTGAGGGAAGGGGTTTCGGCAATGGTGCGGATGTCGCTCCCATCTATACGAGCCACCTTAATTGAAAAGGTTGGCACAGCAAAATCCTTTCCCCGATACATTACCCACTTCCCATCCGGTGCGATAAGCGGAAAAGCAACTGTCTTTACCATACCGGTCGGGAAAAGATCAGAGATACTTTTCCCTTCCAGATCGACACGCTGCACCATCACACCCTTGTCCGTTAAACCCTGGGCGATTATTGATTTACCATCCGGATCGAAACTGGAGAAATCCAGATAGCTGCTTGTTTCAAATATCTTTTCCAAGCCACTGCCATCTGAGTGTATCCGGTAATAGGTCCCACCCACGCCACGCTTAAACACGATCCATTCCCCGTCCGGCGACCAGATCGGATTCCAATCTTCGGGTATGGTCCCGGGGATGACTTGCGCAGAACCCTCCTCATCATCGTATAGAACAATACCCGGACCCTCGCTGCGGATATAGGCAATCTTCTTTCCATCCGGAGAGAGTGAACTCCAGGCGCCATAATCAACTTCCCGGCGATTGGAGCCATCCAAATTTACCAGATAGATCATTGGCATTGGCTGACCGCTCACAAACTGCTCCATGAGCAAAGTGCCAGACAGGTTTTCAGGTAGCGCGATGGGTTGATTCCAATCCAGACTCTTCCAGATGGTATCTGTGAGGCAGACTGAGGACGGCATCTGAGGTTGAGCCGGGCTGTTCTCCCGTGCAGCCGAATCGGGTGCCTGCCAGACCAATGAGACCTCTGTGGAAGAAATTCGGGAGACCTCGATTATAGTCAATTCACGGGTTCCGTTTGGCAACCTGCCATAGCGGAAAGATGATAGGATGTTTGCCGGTGGTTCGAGGGAAACAGAACCTCCTCCACCACCACCGCCAGCAAGTGATTCATCCACATAATTCTCTTCATCATAGAACCCAATCGATTGGATGGATGGATCAGCGACAAAATGCAGGTTCAGATCGATCATCCCATCTGTTGTTGGCACCAACTCTGCGGAGGTGAGCACCGCTGATTTGCCATTTACCGTGAGCGGGATATTGGGGTGGAGTATTTTCCCGGGTTCAGGGGAACTTCCCAGATCCAGCAGGAAAGATATTTCCGCGTTCTCATGGATGATGATGTCATCAAACAGGATGGAAACCTCGCCAGAAAAAGCTTTGGAGTTGGTTTGAACAGCCCAATCAGATCGGGCATCCTCCCATCCTCCAGCGGGCAAATCGGGATCTACCATTTCAAACGCAATGAGGGTCTCTCCACTGCGAACAGCGGAAGGTATGGCCGTGACATACGAAATCTCAGGATGGTCATGCCAGGAAACATATCCCTGAAAACGATATCCGATTTCTGTTTCAATTACTTTATCAAGAACAAATTGAACACCATCCACTTGGGTGGAATTACCCTGTGAATTTAGCCCGGCAGCAGGTGTTTCCATTACTGTTGTAGGAGACGGTAATTCATAAACCGGCAGGACGGTGATTTCAGCAGAGGCCTGCACAAGGGGAACAGGTATTTGCCAATCTTGAGGGGCTGCACCTTCGGGCATGGTTGCCAGCCGGTGGATAAACAAGGAAACAGCTGCCATATCGGGAGGTAAACCCGAGAAAACAAGACGTGCACGATAACCTGTTGCCCATCCGACGAGCGAGCCTTCTGACTGGGTGATAACAGCTCCATCGGGTAAAACAACTGCAGCAACACCACCTACTGGCGCGCTCTCACCCTGTGAATTGGCTGCCTCCAGGCTTAGTCCCTCCGTTTTATAAACCAGAATCAGGCGGTTGCCGTCAAAGGCAGCGTTCTCGACGGTCAGGGTGATGCCATCCCGGGATACTTCAATCGGCTTTTCCAGGAGACGCAGGTTTGAACCTTCTTCCACCAATCCAATGCCGGGCAGGTATCCGAACAGACCACGGAAAGCCGCCCATACTTTTTGCGGTCCGATGATTATGGTTGACAGGATAATCACCAGCAGCACTGCAGAGATGGCAATCCAGACTGGTCTAAAGTTAACTCCACGAAATATGGGTTTCGGTTTTTGTTGGTGCAGTCTTTCACGCAAACGGTCAACAAACACGGTAGAGGGCTCTGGTGTTTGCATCGCGTTTTTAATTTGTTCCATCATTTGTGGGGATGGTGTACGCTCAGTCATGGTTCACCTCCACCTGGTCCTGCAAACGGAGAATGATCCGGTAAATTTTTTTCTTAACCGCCGATTCATTCTTACCCAGGAGTGCCGCGATTTCGGTGAAGGTCAATTCTGCCACAAATCTCAAACGCAACAATTCCTGTTCTTCCAGAGGCAGTGCGGAGATCAGATCAATGAGGTGACGGTTCTGCTCATTCTCAATCACTACCCCCAACGGGTCAGTTTTTCCAGTGGCGCAAATCTCTTCGCCAAGTTCATATTGCGGGTGCTGCCGGCGGAAATGATCATGCAACTTATTTCGAGCTATGGTTATGAGCCAGGAGATAAAGCTTCCGCGATGCTCATATCTATCCATGCCCTCCAAAGCAGCAAGAAAGGTTTGCGAAGTGATCTCTTCTGCATCTTCGTGGTTGTTCAGGCGATGAAAGATATACCTGAAAACCCGACTTATGTAACGGTTATACAGATGGTCAAACGCATTTGGATCAGATCTACTGGCATCAATCCATTTTTGTTCATCGTCATCGTGAATTGTTTCACGCATAGAATTTGCCCACGCCAACTCTGTCATTTCCATCTTTATTGATGTGCTGGTTATACCTTTCATATAAGGTATATCGTAAATCGCATCAAAAAGGGACAGAAAAGATATCCACCGGCAATTACCTAACTGACGCTTGACATCTGATCCCATTCCGTCAATAAACGGGATAATTCCTCTTCCAGTCGGACATAATCACTTCCAACCTGCTGGATCATACCCGGGTCCGCAGTGGGTTGGGCGAGAATCGCGCTCAACCGTTTTAATTCATTCTCATGAAAAGTGATATCCTCTTCAAGTTCTTTAATGAGTCTGTCACGTTTCCAGGCAGATACTCCGGACTGAGGCTTCGCCGTTCTTGCCTGAGATTTGGAGTTCTGATTCACATTGCGCTCAAGGTGCTGATTATCATTTTCCTGGGCTGCTTGCGCATTTTTATACTCACTATAACCGCCATTAAATACCGTAAGTGTACGGGCATCTGGATTCACCTCCCAGATCTGGGTGGCGAGAGAATCGATCAGATAACGGTCATGCGAGACGAGCAAGATGGTTCCCTTGTAGTCACTCAGAACCATCTGGAGAACTTCCTGTGATGACAGATCCAGGTGGTTGGTCGGCTCATCGAGCAGGAGTAAATTTGCTGTCGATAGAGAGAGTTTGGCAAGTGCGAGCCTGCCTCTTTCCCCACCCGAGAGGACGGATACAGGTTTCAAGACATCATCCCCGGTGAAGAGAAATTTCGCCAGGTAATCGCGTACCTCGCCCGGCAGCAGATTGGGTGCCACCGTGTTGATCTCTTCCATGAGGGTATTCTCGTGGTGTAATCCATCATGCGCCTGTGAAAAATATCCAATCTGCAGCGATGCGCCCAGATCAACCTCCCCAGAAAAAGGCGGGATTTGCTCCAGGATAGTTTTCAGGAAGGTGGTCTTTCCCGCGCCATTTGGACCAATGACCGCGGCGCATTCTCCGCGTTTGAAAATGAGATCCGGTACATCAAAAAGCGGCTTACCCTCATCATGGTAACCCACCTGCAAACCGTAGGTACGCAATACCAGATCACCCGAACGCCCTGAACTATTTAATGCGAGATGGATTCCCCGCCGCTGACGTGGGCGTGAAATACGGGTCTCTTCGAGAAGCCGTTCCAACCGTTTTAACCTGCCCTGCGCCTGGCGGGTATTCTGCCCAGCCATATTGCGGCGGATGTACTCCTCTTCTTTAGCTACGAATTCCTGCAACTCATCATATTCACGCATATGAAGGCGATATCTTTCTTCACGCTGACGTAGATAGGCTGAATAGTTCCCGCGGAATATTTCCAGGTCTGGAGATAATTCATAGATATGATCGGCAACCTGATCGATAAAATAGCGGTCATGCGAAACAAACAAAACCGCACCTTGCCACTCTCTGAAGAATTTTTCCAGCCACTCCACGGCAGAGATATCGAGATGGTTGGTTGGCTCATCCAACAGAAGCAAGTCCGGGCTGGATAGCAACAGGCGGGCGAGTAATGCCCTGGTGCGCTGTCCTCCGGAGAGTTGAGTGAAAGGACGGTGGTAATCATCTGCCGAGAAACCCAAACCGGTCAACACCATGCGTATGTGATTCTCGAATGTGTAACCACCCTGATGGTCGAAATCCGCCTGCTGTCTGCCGTAGTTTTCGAGCAATTCGGAGTCATCTGGATTTCTGGCAATATTCTGCTCCATCCTGGTTAGATCAGCTTGCCTTTTCACCAGATCAGGATAAGAACGCAGGCACTCCAACCAGAGGTTTTCTGCAGTGTTCTCCAACTGTGCTTCCTGGGGCAGATACGCCACCTTAATGTTTTTAGAACGGGAAACACTCCCCGAGGATGGCTCTTCTTCACCTACGAGTATTCGAAGCAAGGTGGTCTTTCCGATACCATTTGGACCCACCAACGCTATTCGTGCCCGGTGAGGTATGCCAAAACTGACCCCGGAAAAAAGATCCTGGTAGCCGAAGTTCTTGGAGAGGTTTACAGCTGAGAGGAGCGGCATTTGGGAAAGTATAACATGGTAGAATCATTGCATGAAAAAATGGATATTCTGGCTGGGGATACTCATCAGCGTTGTATTAATGTATTTTGCGCTTAGAAAACTGAATATCTTAGAGGCATGGGAAGTCATTAAATCTGCACAATACGCCTGGCTGATACCTGGCGTTGCTGTTTATTTTGTCGCCGTCTGGGCAAGAGCCTGGCGTTGGCATTATCTATTGCGCCCGCTCAAGAAAATCAGCACACGATCCATGTTCCCGATTGTAACCATTGGATACATGGGGAATAATATCTATCCGTATCGCGCAGGTGAAGTTTTACGGGCAGCCATATTAAAAAAACGGGAAGGCGTGCCCATCAGCGCATCCCTGGCGACCATCCTCGTTGAACGGGTCTTCGATGGCGTGGTTATGCTGGCTTTTGTGTTCCTCAACCTGAATGAACTTTCCCGCCTGACCGACTCTTCGGGATTTATCGGGAATATCCGCAATCTCGCGCTTTACGGTGCGATCGTTTTCATCGCGGTCCTGGTGATCTTTCTGCTGGCAGCCATGTTTCCGCATCAAACCAGCAAACTGGCAGACTGGTTTATCAACCGGGTTATACCCGGGAAAATTCGCGAAAAGGTTTCAAGCCTGACTCATCGATTCCTTGGTGGATTGGAATCTCTCCGCTCTCCCGTGGACGCGTTGATGGTTTTCTTCACATCTGTGGTGATCTGGCTGCTGGAGACCCTGAAATATTGGTTTGTGATGCATGCCTTCCCCTTCGAAGTGAGCTTTTTCGCGTTGATGTTGATGAACGGGATCGTGAACCTCGCAACTACCATCCCTTCAGCGCCAGGGTATGTCGGGACATTCGACGCGCCCGGGATTGCCTTGTTAACTGCTTACAAAGTGCCTAACGCGCTGGCAGTTGGTTACACGCTGGTGCTGCATGTCGCGTTGTGGTTTCCCATCACCGCACTGGGTTTTTACTACTTCACACGTGAAGGGCTGACCTGGGGCAAGGTTCCTGACACAGAAGAAATGGATTCGGCGGATCCGCAGTCTGCATAGAAGGAGAGAGATGAATTCAAAACGCATCGCAATTGTCGGCGCAGGACTGGGCGGAATGGCTGCAGCCTTTGATCTGGCAAAAAAAGGACATCATGTCATCCTCTATGAAGGTTCGGGCAGTGTTGGTGGTCTGGCAGGTGGATTCAAGGAACCCAGCTGGGACTGGTCGGTGGAGAAGTATTACCACCACTGGTTTCAATCTGATGCGCACATGCTCGGATTGATGGACGAACTGGGCTTGAGAGATAAAGTAATTTTTCCCCGCCCAATCACAGTAATGTACCACAATGGTAAGTTCTATCCGTTTGATTCCATCCCTGCCATGATCCTCTTCCCCGGTTTGGGGTGGGGTATCAACAAAGTCCGCTTTGGCCTGGTCGGGTTATTCTTAAGACTTACTAAAAACTGGAAGGCGCTTGAAAAATTTACGGTCGAAGAATGGATGCGTAAATGGACCGGAGATTTTGTTTATGACCGAATGTGGAAACCCATGGTGGAAGGCAAGTTTGGAGAAAACTTTGCTCCCCGGGTAAACATGGCCTGGATGTGGGCTCGACTGCACAGCCGTACCCCACGCCTGGGTACCTATGTGGGAGGATTTCAAGCGTTTTGTGATGACTTTGCAGAAATCCTGAGAAAAAAGGGGGTGGAAATTCGGTTAAATTCCCCCATCAGGCAGATTTCACAGACAGATGGCACTATTCAAGTACAGACAGATAACGGAAGCGAAAGATTTGACCAGTGCCTGGTCACAACATCTCCAGGTCTCATGGCACAAATGACTCCATCGCTGCCCGCCACATACCTGGAAGGTTTACTCAAACTGAAAAACCTGGGCGCGGTTGTTATGCTGCTCTCGCTTAAGCAGCCTCTCTCAAAAGAAGGCTATTATTGGTATAACATTCCCAAATCAGCGGGATTCCCATTTCTGGCTATTGTGGAACACACGAATTTTCTACCCAAGGAACATTTTGGGGGAGACCATCTGGTTTATATTGGCGATTATCTCGAAACCGATCATGAGAACTTTACATTAACTGAAGATCAACTACTGGCGAAGTTTCTACCCGGAATAAAACGAATCAATCCGGATTTTGAATTGAGCTGGGTTAAAAAAACCTGGCTGAACCGGACGAAATACGCTCAACCAGTACCGTTTGTCAATCACTCTCAGAACATCCCGTCCATTGAAACGCCCATTAAGGGATTGTATTTTGCCAGTATGAGTCAGGTTTACCCGTGGGATCGTGGAACCAATTTTGCAGTCGAAATTGGAAGAGCAGCTGCCCAGGATATGTTACAGCAGTCCTAAAAAAACGATTAATACTCCGATTCCAGATTCGGTACGCCATACCCTTAAATATTCTTGCATTAGATTCCAAATAAATCTAGAACAGATTTTCCGTTCGCGTAGCTTGACAAGCCATTTTTATCCTACACCCCCATATATGGGGGCATGGGGTATAAATTTCCCGTAAATGCGGAAAAAATAACTTATGTTTACCTAACCTTAGATTTGTAAAAATTAATGTTTTGTTAACTTAGAGAATCCTTAAAGAATCAAATTGTTTTAAGTTGGCGTAGGCTTTTTACCTTGCCTGACTCGGATCGTTCTGCTAGAATCACATCAACCCTGCAATAGGGGAGCAGGAGTACCTTCCTCGAGCCCCAAACGTTATTCCCTGAAAAATTTAGCTGGTTGAAAAACCTCCCAAGTTGAGCCAGGCGGTTCTCTTAACGTACCTACTTACCACCCGGTCAACAACGATACCTTCAATACCTGGAGCATCTATGAACGCAGAACAGGCATGGCAGGCTACACTCGGTCAACTACAAATGGATATGTCAAAGGCGGCTTATGATACATGGGTAAAAAACAGCCGCTTGGTTAGTTTTGACAGGAACCAGTTCACCATTGGTGTGCCGAATGCCTACGCGCGCGATTGGCTCGCGACCAGACTTACCATCACAATTAATCGGGTATTATCCGGAATTATGAACCAACCACAATCAGTTTCTTTTGTCGTTTGCCAGAAGGATCAGGAATCCACCAGTAGTGAACAGGATGACGAACCGGCACATGAAGTACCCCAACTTACTACCGCCGTACCGATTCAAACACATCAGGGACAGAAGTTAAATTCGAAGTATACATTTGAGAACTATGTGGTTGGCAGCGGGAACCGCCTGGCACACGCTGCCTCGATGGCAGTGGCTGACCAACCAGCAAGGTCATACAACCCCCTCTTTCTTTATGGTGGAGTTGGACTGGGAAAGACACACCTTCTGCAGGCAATCGGAAACCGCTGCCTGGCTAATGGCTTGCAGGTGCGCTATGTAACCTCCGAAGAGTTCACAAACGACCTGATTCAGGCAATCCGTACCCATACCACCATGGAATTCAGGGAGAAATACCGGCAAAGCGATGTGTTGCTGATAGATGACATCCAATTCATCGCAGGTAAAGAATCGACTCAGGAAGAATTTTTTCATACCTTCAATTCCCTGCACAGCCAGGAGAAACAGATCGTGTTGTGCTCAGACCGGTCTCCCAAATCACTGATCACCCTGGAAGAAAGATTACGTTCGCGGTGTGAATGGGGACTGATCGCCGATATCCAGGCGCCCGACCTCGAGACCCGGATTGCCATTCTCAAAGCTAAAGCTGAAAAACACGGCAAGAAAATCCCAGCCGATATTCTTGATTTAATTGCTCGAAAATTTCAGGCAAACATCCGCGAGTTGGAAGGTGCCCTCAACCGGGTAATCGCCTTCTCCGATCTCAGCGGTCTTCCGGTGAATACTTCACTGGTCAATTCCGCGCTGACCGACCTGATTCCGCACACCTATCACGTGGAACCCAAACAGATTATTTCTACGGTAGCCAACATATTCAAAGTACCTACGGAAAAAATGGTCAGCAAAGATAGAAGCGCTATGATCGCCCTCCCCCGGCAGTTAGCCATGTATATCATGCGGGAAGACACCGGTCTATCCCTGCCGCAAATCGGGCAGGAATTCGGCGGCAGAGATCACACCACGGTCATGTATGCCTGTGAGAAGATAAACGAACTGATCCGGCGCGATGATCAAATGAGAAAACAGGCTACCCGGGTCAGGGAGATGCTCTACGGAAGCTGCTAAATCATCTGATTCAAGCGATTACAAAAAAAAGGGAAGCTCACGCTTCCTTTTTTGCTTATCTCAGACTGTGCCCTGTAATTTTTCAAGGATGGCACGATAATCTTCTACATTGGGTGGATTTAGAGAGATGATTGTCTGAATTACTGCGATGGTTCCGGTCCGATTTCCCGCATCCATCAACAGGTCGCCAACCCGGTCAAACTCGCTGACCGCATCCTGAATCCTGCCTGCCTGGCGATACAATTCCGCCAACCTCTGATGCAGTTCCAGTGAATCTGAACGTTCTTGAATCAACTGTTCAAGGAACGGAATCACCTGACGCTGTTGACCCGTTGTTTCAAGGAAAGCAATATAGCTGTCAAGCTCCGCGAGCGCAGTGTTATCCTGTCCAAGGCGGAAGTTGAGGTCAATCAAACTGGAGCGTGATTTGGCATCACCCGGATCGAGGGTGCGGATCTGTTCATATGCCCGCATTGCCTGTTTCCAATCCAGTTTTTGCATATCGATATCGGCAATCCGGGTGAGGGTATCAATGGTCTGCAACTGGTACGTACTGGATTGCTGGCTGAGCCGCAGGGCAATGGTGAGGGTTTTGCGAGCCATTTCTAATTCAGTCAACCGGTTATAGATATCTGCCAGTTCGATATATTCTCTCAATGCCTCGTTGATGGATCCCTGTGATACCAGTTGATCGATCAACCGGCTCCGGGCAGATAAATCCATGGGGGCAAGGGCAACAACGCGGCGAAGCAGATTGGTAGACTGTGAAAACTCTCCACGGGAACTGAATGTGTTCGCAACTACAATGTACTTATCGAGCGCCTCCTGGATCAACCCATCTTGCACCAGCATGTCTGCCATCTGTATGTGTAACGGCAGATAATTTGGTGCAAACTGCAAGGCGAAAAATGCCTCTTCCATGGCTGTGCGGAATTTTCCACGGGTCGCCAAGGCGCGTACAGATGAAAGGGAATCGATAATCTGATGGCTGCGGAGCTCAAGGAATATTTCTGCCAGGGGGAGGGGTGCGCTGCCTTCTGGCTGCTCTGGAAGCTGTTCTCGGGCTTTCCTGAGGTTCTCGCGCCAATCAATGGATTGAAGCTGGCTGCCGATGCTCTCGCAGAGCTTTTCACTGGCAGAAGCATCTGCAGATTTGCTCTGTTCTTCTATCAAAGGCTCATACAATTGGATCAGTTCATCCGCCTGATCGCCTCCAGATATTTCAGAGTCTGCATATTTCAACGCCTGGAGATATTCAACTCCGGCATCAATGGTACGTTTTAATTTTCGATACGCCATCCCCAGGAGCAGATGGGAAGCTAGTGCAAAATCGGGGTGCTTGATGGCATATGTGAGGTACTTGACCGCGCTTTCCAGCTGGTCACTCTGGTAGCGCAACATGCCAAGATCGAAAAATGCGGCATTGTGCGATAAACCGCTATCAATCGCCTTTTCAAGATTCTCGGCTGCCAGAAGATCATTGCCATTCGTTTGTGCATCTATGGCTTGACCCAGGAACATCATGATCTTATTGCGCTCCACCTGTTCAAGCGAGAGTGTACCGGTTCCACGCATGATTGCCTGTAACCCACGGCGAGCTACCTGCCCGCTCTGGGCTTCTTCATTTTGTTCAAACAAGAGATCGGCAAGTTTAAGCAGCGCCTTTTTCTTTGCCAGGGTGATTGGATCGCCTTTTTCTTCCGGTTTTTTGGGAGGTTCGGATTTTTTCTGTTCTTTGGGCGTGGTCAGTTTATCGGTCTTCTTGACCAACCCCCCACCAGTTTCGAGCGTACCGGTTTCATATTGGAAAGGACCGGTTCCGCGCGGGCGAATGGGTTTGGCTAAAGGCTTGCCAGTGTGAAGCTGTTGCAAAGCATCTTCTGCTTTGGTATTGCCTGGCATTAACTTCAACGCGTATTCCACTACCTGAGTTGCTTTTTCGACAACCCCACTCTGCTGCATAACCGCAGCCATGGAAAGATACTCATTTACCGCGTCAGTTTTCCTTCCGGCGCGCTCAAACACAGTAGCAAGACGGGAGTGAGCACCCAGATGATCTGGGTCGAGACGTAGAATTCGGTTCCAGTTGTGAACCGCCTTTTCCATATCGCGGGCTTTCAGGAACAGGTCTGCGGCTTTGAGGGATGCTTGAATACATTCCGGCAGTTTACCGAGCCGTTCGCAAACCTGGGCTATTTTCTCTGCTGTCAGGGGATCTTCGGGAGAAATCTGGCTGGCTTTGGTGTAGATCTTCAGCGCTTCCTGAAAATCTTTCAGCTCGTACATTGCCATACCAAGGCTGCTCAAAGCAGTGGGGTGATTGGGGATCTCTTCAAGCGCCTGGTTATAATAACGCGCGGCCAGATCCCATTGCTGATCCCAGGCTGCTGAATGCCCTTTATTCATTGCTTCCTGAAAAACATCCTGCCGTCCAGCCATGTTAACCTGACCCCGAAATTATCGTGTGTGGTTTCCTGTAGAAAAAATATAACACGGAAACAGCTTTTGCGCTACTTTTATGATATCACCTTCATATTTCCCCAGTTTAGCCCAACCCTGGCCTCAGTTTCGAGGGGAATGGATAACTCGAAAGCATTTTCCATTTCATTTTGGACTAACTTTTGTGTAGCATCCAACTGGGATTGGGGACATTCCAATAATAACTCATCGTGCACCTGCAAAAGTATTTTCGAATCCAATTTCTGCGCAACCAAGGCTGCTGGAATTCGCAGCATGGCTTTTTTAATGATATCGGCAGCGGTACCCTGGATGGGTGCATTGATGGCTTCTCTTTCTTCACGCTGGCGCATATTCATATTCGTCTGGGTTGCCAGATTGGGGAAATAGCGGCGTCTGCCGAGCAGCGTTTCCACATAACCTTTTTGAGCCGCCTCCCGACGAATTCCATCCAGATAGGATTTAACGCCTGGAAACTGGGCGAAGTATGCCTTAATAAAGTTTTCTGCTTCCGCCAGCGTGAAATCTGTTGAACGGCTTAAACCGAACGAACCCATCCCGTATATCAATCCAAAATTGATTGCTTTTGCATTTCTGCGCTGCTCTTTTGTAACCTGTTCCAGAGGTGTGTTAAACACCGCAGCCGCGGTAGTGGCGTGAATATCCTGTCCAGCCCTAAAAGCAGCCAGCATGGTTTCATCCTTTGCCATGTGCGCGACAATCCGTAATTCAATCTGCGAATAATCGACTGAAAGAAGCACATGCCCGGGAGAAGCGATAAAGCCTTCCCGGACGCGTTTTCCCAGCTCGGTGCGGATGGGGATATTCTGCAAATTTGGGTCCGATGACGCGATCCGCCCGGTGACAGAACCCGTCTGATTATACGAAGTATGGATGCGGCCTGTAGTGGGGTTCACCTGTTCTGGCAACGCATCGATGTAAGTTGATTTCAACTTGGCAAGCTCGCGATACTCCAGAATCATATCCACAATAGGATGTTCCCCCCGGAGGGTTTCGAGGACATCCGCTGAAGTGGAGTAGGTACCCGCGGAAGTTTTTTTGCCGCGGTCGGGTGGTGCCAGGCGCAGAGTCTCAAACAGGATCCGGGAAAGCTGTTGGGTGCTGTTTATATTAAATGGCATTCCCGCTTCTTTGTAGACCTGCATCTCCAGTTCAGCCAACCTTTGCTGTAACTCACTCGCAAAACGTCTGAAGAAAGGCACATCCACCAGGATGCCGGTTTCCTCCATCTCCGCGAGGATGGGAACCAGAGGCGCTTCCATTTCACTCAGCAGTTTTGTCGAGTTGTTTTTATCCAACTCCATTTTCAGGATCGGCGCCAGGCGGAGGGTAACCTCGGCATCAGCGGCAGCGTACGGCGCGGCATCATCCACTGGCACTTCATCCATCGATATCTGAGTTTTTCCTTTGCCTATCAATTCTTCTATATGAGTCATCTCCACACCCAGGCGGACCCAGGCGAGATTTTTCAATCCCAGATTGCGAGAGGCAGGATTAGTCAGCCATTCTGCCAGCATGGTATCCATGCTGACTGGTTTCAAGTTGATGCCATTTCGTTTCAAAACCAGCAGGTCATATTTAATATTGTGCCCGATTTTGGGAATGTTCTCATCCTCCAGAACTATCTTCAGAGCGCTGATTACTTCAGTTTTGGGCAGCTGTTTTCCCTGCTTGTGTCCAAGCGGCAAATAATAACCAGTTCCATTTTCTATTGCCAGTGAGATACCCACCAGGTCAGCCCGCATTGGATCAGTGGATGTAGTTTCGGTATCGACTGATATCTGTTCCGCAGAACGAAGCTTATCCATCAGCGCCTTGAGCGTGTCGGGTGTGTTGACTATGATTGTTTGCAGGTTGTATTTTTCTGATGTTCCAAGGCGCTGAATCTCCTCACCGAAAAGGTTTAATTGCTGGGCGGGTGCCTTCACCGGTATTGCTTTTGTAAGCGACTGGAGACGCGGCAACAGAGTACGAAATTCCAGAACCCTGAACAGGTCTTCAACCTGCTGAATATCAAAATCCGAAGTTCTGGCTTTTTCCAATTCAAGTTGGATCGGCGCGTCCACCCGAATGCGGGCAAGCAACTGACTTTTGTAAGCCATGTCTTTGTCTTTTTGCAGTTTAGTTTTTACCCCGGCGCTGAGCTTATCCAAATTATCATAGACACCATCCAGCGTCTCATAGCTTTCCAGGAGGGTTACTGCGGTCTTTTCACCCACTCCCGCCACACCGGGTATATTATCCGATTTATCGCCTACCAGAGCTTTATAATCCACCACCTGATCTGGCCGAACTCCCAGAAAAGTCTTCACTGCATCCGGTTCATAATCTTTCGCTTCAGAGAGCTTGCTGCCGGCGAGATTTACGACAACCCTTTCAGTGACCAATTGCAACAAATCGCGGTCTCCGGTAATGATCTTTACCGCCAACCCCTTTTCCTCTGCCTGACGGGCAATCGTCCCGAGGATGTCATCAGCTTCAAACCCCTCCAATTCCAGGCGGGGGATACTGAAACTATCCACCAACTGGCGGATGCGTTCCATCTGGGTACGCAAATCATCAGGCATCTTCGCGCGCGTTCCCTTATATTCGGGATATAGATCATCACGGAAAGTTTTGCCAGTATCGAACGCCACTGCGATGTAATCAGGTTTATCCTGCTCAAGCAGACGCATGAGCACAGACGCAAAACCATACACCCCGGCCGTAGGTTCGCCAGCCGAAGTCAGCCAGCGACGGTCAGTTGTGCCGGCTGGGTTGAG
This sequence comes from uncultured Leptolinea sp., assembly GCA_964600595.1. Taxonomy (GTDB): domain Bacteria; phylum Chloroflexota; class Anaerolineae; order Anaerolineales; family Anaerolineaceae; genus DAIOEK01. Next base: position 16,154 of record CAZRKL010000001.1, on the reverse strand, counting down.
GGCAAAATAGGTCCGGTACGCGAGCCCGTGACCATCGATCAGGTAGAGTACGGGAGGCATCATCCCTCCAGGGAAAACAGGATAGGTTTAGTCTATCACGCCCATAGATGCTGGGCAAGCGCCCAGCGAGAGTTAACAATTTCAGGCGGGACAAATTCATTCTTTTTTGTGAACGGTAAACAAGACAATCAGGATACCGATAAAAATCACAATCGCGGCAGGATAAAATGATTTGCCGGGAATTTCACCGAATACCAAAAATCCCAATACTCCAGCATAAATTGGCTGAGTCAGGTTGGTTACACTCACCACCTGCCCGCGGAAGAAGCGCAGAGAATAGTTCAGGATGGTGTGGGCAAACACGGTTGGGATCAGACCCAAACCCAGAATCAGGAGAATATTCAATGTAGTGTAAGACTTGATTGGATTGACAAAAAAAACCGCGATGAACAGACAAATCAACCCGGCCGCCCAGTACAGGGGAACCATATACAACCAGATCGTCAGGCGCTGCCCATTCCGCCGACCCAGGGCAAGATACACGGCAAAAGCCAGCATGGAAACAAGGCAAAGAACATCACCGGGAATATTTTCAGGGGAAACCCGTAGATTCGATAGGGTGAGTAAAACCACTCCGGACAGGGTAATTACTGTTCCGATAATTTCCTGACGGGTAACCCGTTCATTAAAGAACAACCAGACAAAAAACGGCATGGCAACCGGGGTCAGATTGGCAAGCAGGCTTGCATTCGCCACCACGGTGAGACGGGCGCCAATCACCCAGGTGATGAAATGGGCAGCCAGGGCAACCGCTGGCGCAACTGTCCAGCTCAACTCCTTCCAGCCGTAAGCGCCCTCATAATATTTACGATCGCGCAGAAAGAATGGAGTAAGCACCAGCGCAGCGATCAAAAGACGATAACTGGCAACCAACAGCGGATGCTCATCCCCTGCTTTGATCATAATCACCGCTGTTGCTCCAAGCATCACACCAAATACCAATAGAAGAATCCGAAGGAATAATTGCAATCCTTGTGGGTGAGCTTGTTCTGTCTCCATCTCCCCAATTATATGCCCTAGCCCATACTTTTACATGTAAGGGATCTGGTTTTGGTAATCTTTTACAAGGCAACCCACGATTCTTGAACAGTACTTATAATTAAGTTATACAGGAAGGGAGTTAATATGACAGATTACGATGTGATTGTGATTGGTGCCGGACCAGGTGGGTATGTTAATGCAATCAAGGCATCGCAATTGGGGTTAAAAACAGCAATTATTGATAAACAATGGCTGGGCGGTGTATGCCTGAATGTAGGATGCATACCCTCGAAAGCATTGCTAAAAAATGCAGAAGTCGCACATACCCTGCGGGAAAGAGGCAAAGACTTCGGTTTTTCATTTGACAATCTGGTACTGGATTACTCTGTAGCAGTAAAAAGAAGCAGACAAGTTTCAGACCGGTTAACCAAAGGCGTAGGCTTTCTAATGAAAAAGAATAACATTACTGTCTACATGGGAAGCGCCTTCATAAAATCAAAATCGGAAATTGAAGTAACATCTGAAGACGGCAGCAAACAACTGCTTTCTACAAAGAATATTGTCATCGCCACCGGCGCGCACGCGAGTGGTATTCCGGGGGTGGAATTGGATCGCGAAAAAGTGATCACCTACCACGAAGCCATCCTGCAAACACAACTTCCCAAATCGGCAGTGATCATCGGCGCCGGAGCACTCGGTCTGGAGTTTGCCACAATCTGGAATAGCTATGGAACCGAGATCACCCTGGTCGAGATGATGCCGCGAATCGCCCCCATGGAAGATGAAGAAGTCAGCGCTGAACTGGCAAGAGCTTATAAGAAACGCGGTATGGAACTGTTGGTGGATACCAAGGTCACATCCATTAAAGCGGTGGCAGATGGCGCTGAAGTCGTTGTCCAAACTCCGGATGGAGAAAAAACCCTCAAAGCAGAACAGGCTATGGTCGCCATCGGTTTTAAACCCAACTCAGCCAATCTGGGTCTGGAGACCGTAGGAGTAAAACTCAATCCACGTGGATTTGTTGAAGTAGATGACAGGATGGCAACCAATGTGCCAGGCATCTGGGCTATTGGCGATGTAACTGGCAAATTCCTGCTCGCACATGTGGCATCTACTCAGGGTATTCTCTGCGCAGAAGCTATTGCTGGCAAGGAAACAACACCCATTGATTACACCATGGTCCCCAGGGCAACATACAGTTACCCGCAAATTGCATCTTTCGGTATGACCGAGGCACAGGTGAAAGAAAAGGGGATTGAATATAAAGTAGGCAAATTCAACCTGATGGCGAACGGAAAAGCGCTGGGTATGGGCGAGAACGCTGGTTTCTGCAAACTGATCATCGATAATAAATACGGTGAGATTCTGGGCGCGCACATGATAGGCGTGGAAGTTTCTGAGTTGCTGCCAGAATTGACCATTGCCCAGAAGATGGAACTGACGGCAGAAGAGATCGCCAACAATATCCACGCGCACCCCACCCTGAGTGAGATCGTAATGGAAGCTGCACACGGCGCTTTAGGTCATCCTTTGCAGGCGTAGAAAACTCATTCGGGAGAAAGGCAACAGTTGGAATATAATCAGAAACATGGATGAGCTGTTATCACCACCGCTTTGGATTGATACAGCAGCTGCAGTAACAGACCTGGCGGAAAACCTACAAAGATTTAATCAAATCGCGATTGATACTGAATCAAACAGCCTGCATGCTTACAAAGAGCAGGTGTGTCTGATTCAGTTTTCGATTCCCGGAACAGATTATCTGGTTGATCCACTCAGGATTAAAGATTTAAACTGTTTTCATCCAATTTTCGGATCTGAGAAAATTGAAAAAATCTTTCACGCATCAGAATACGATATCATCTGCCTGAAACGGGATTATGGCTATAAGTTTAATAATATTTTTGACACCATGATCGCAGCCAGAGTTTTGGGGACACGGGAAATTGGTTTAAATAATCTGCTAAATATGGAATTTGGCGTTGAGCTGGATAAACGGTATCAAAAGGCAAATTGGGGCAGAAGACCGCTGCCCGGCGAATACCTTTCGTACGCCAGAATGGATACGCATTATCTAATCCAGCTGCGAGATATTTTGCA
>CAZRKL010000001.1:3021-12913 GCA_964600595.1 uncultured Leptolinea sp. | reverse complement strand
CGGTTGAGCAAACTTCAGATTGAAAGGTACGGAAGAGAAATCTTACAGGCATTTGATGCTGGCAAAATCGCCAAGCCAATCAATCAATTGCAAACCGAGCGGATGAATCGCGCCACGCGTGAACGGGTAGATCGATTGAAAACATTCCGAAAAAGCGCGGCGGCGCGGATGAAGGTGGAATCAGACATCATCCTCCCAAGAGATGTATTGTACGATCTGGCGGTCACTCCGCCCAAGGATTGGGATGCATTTATGGAAAGGATGAAATTGTACCCATGGCGTTTAGATCACTTTGGCAAGGAGATTTTTACCGCTATCAGTACATAATACTTAAGGAGAATTTTTTATGAAAATACATTTTTTCGGAGCAGCCCAGACAGTTACCGGCAGCCAGTATTACCTTGAAATAAATGGAAAAACTCTCCTGCTGGAATGTGGCTTATTTCAAGGCAAACGCGCAGAATCGTATAACTACAATAAAAATTTTCAATTTAATCCCCGCAAACTGGATGCTGTGATACTCTCACACGCCCATATAGACCATTGTGGGAATTTACCTAATTTAGTAAAGAATGATTACACTGGTCCAATCTACTGCACCTCAGCGACGGCTGATCTGACTGACCTCCTGGTGCGCGATTCTGCACATATTCAGGAAAGCGATATCGAATATCTCAATAAGAAAAATAAGAGAAAAGGTGAACCCCTTGTAGAACCGCTATACACAATCGATGATGCTGTTTTGGTCAAAGACCTTCTGGTGCATAAGAATTACAATGACGAGTTTGAACCCATCCCAGGTGTGACAGCCAGGTTGGTGGACGCCGGTCATATCCTGGGTTCAGCCGCAATTGTTCTGGACGTTTCTGAAAATGACCATAAAACGCGTTTGTGGTTTTCGGGAGATATTGGCAGACCCGGTCTTCCGCTCATCAGTGATCCGGTGTTCCCCGATCATTGTGATTATCTCATGATGGAATCGACATACGGTGATAAATCGCATGAGAATCTGGATGATGCCTTTGATGAGATGCGCAGTGTTATGCTCCGTACTTTTGAACGCCGTGGAAAAGTAATCATTCCCGCGTTTGCTGTTGGAAGAACACAGGAGATTGTTTTTGCATTAAATCAAATGATGCAAAGTGGAGATCTTCCGCGAGTACCAGTTTTTGTTGACAGTCCACTGGCGGTAAAAACAACAGATATCTTTATTGACCACAAAGAAATCTTTGATAAAGAAACTCATGATTTTATTCGGCAATACCGTCACCCCGCGTTGAATTTTGAAGGATTGACATATACCAGATCAGTTGAAGAATCAAAAGAACTCAACAACCGCCAGGATCCCATGGTAATCATCTCTGCTTCTGGCATGGCAGAGGCAGGCAGGATTCTTCATCACTTGAAAAACAATATAGAAAACCCTCGAAACACGGTGATGATTGTTTCATGGCAGGCTCCCCACACTTTAGGGCGCCGGATAGCAGACCGGGAGCCACGTGTAAAAATATTCGGTGAAGAATATCAACTTCGGGCAGAAGTATCAACCATAGGCGGGCTATCAGCTCATGCCGGTCAGGACCTGCTTATTAAATATGCCCAGCAAGTCAGGAATTCTGCGAAAAAGATCATCCTGATCCATGGCGAGCCAAGATCTTCTGATGTGCTGATCGAAAAATTTAAAGAACAAAACCTCCCGACCACATACTACCCGGAGCGTTTTGAATCAATGGAACTAAAATAGGGGCCAATCTTTGATATAATAGCGCTTGCTCGGAGAGGTGCCGGAGTGGTTGATCGGGGCGGTCTCGAAAACCGTTGTGGTTCTTTGGATCACCGTGGGTTCGAATCCCACCCTCTCCGCTGTTTTTTACCGATTTTTCCCTATACAGAACAGCTTGCATAGCGGATAATCCTATATATAATTGTTCTATCAACCTTTCCTGAAGGAGGGAAAAATGGCTGAGGAAGCATATTGTGTAAAATGCAAAGCAAAACGGGAGATGGTCAATACTGAAAAAGTCACCATGAAGAACGGTCGCCCGGCGATGAAAGGTAAGTGCAAGGTTTGTGGTACCGGCATGTACAAGATTTTGAAAGCCTAGCAAACCAATCATCAAACAAAAAAAATTACGCACCTTTTGTGGCGCGTAATTTTTTTTAATCTTCTGATCCTTCTTCCGGACCGCCAATGGAGTATCGTCTTACCGGGAAGAGTGCGGAGATTCCCCGCATCAATAGATGCAGCAGAGCTATAGCCGGTTTTAGTATCCAATCCAGAACCGTATTGAAATTTGCCATTCCCTCGGCTACCCAACGGAGGGCTGGTTTTAGTTTTCGCAGGAAAGGTGAGTGTGCATAAAGAATCGACAACAGAATAGTAGCTACTGAAATTCCAAAGCGGGCATAAGAGGTAAGTTCGAAATGGAACAAATCCGCCAACATAAGCTCAATACCGATATTAAAAACCAACAGATATGCAGCAGGCTTCAAGATGGGTTCTCTTTCGACCGCGTAGCTGAAGATACCCGCAGCAAAGCGCATCATAAGGATGCCAATGGCCACACCCAACATAATTACCCATAACTTGTTCGATAAAGTAACTGCCACAACAACATTGTCAAGACTGAAAACCAAATCGGTAATTTCAATGGTCAGAACGATATTCCAGAAACCTTTGCCTTCGAGGTGATGAACATGCGCATCTTCATCACTTTCGCCTTCTGCAGGACGTCCGAGGTTGTCACAAGCCAGCTTTACCAGATAAATGGCACCGATCAATTTCAGCCAATCGTTTTGGATGACCACATTTGCCAGGAGAAGCATCAATCCGCGACCCAGGTAAGCACCAAGCAGACCAACTCGTAACGCAGCGCTTCGCTGATATCCCAAAAATTTGTTGATTTTGTATCCGATTTTCCTCAAGGAAGTCGGCCAGGTCACAGGTCGATCATCGGGTAAGTGAACTACCATTGCCCCCAAAATTGCCGCATTGTCGATGGATAATATACCCTCCATAAAGATGAGCTGGAGGATAATTAGAGGGATAGTGAAATCCATGAAACCTCATAAAGATAGGGGATCGATTTGAAATACCGGAATAGTATAACCGATGTCAGAACATCTGTTATGTACACTTTGTCATAGTTTTGCAACAAGAAGACCTTACATAATTATGATTCCAGCTTGACGGTCATTGTCGGATACGATAGGATTAACCCATCTATCCTGAATTGGACATCACAACCGATGGATGAATCAGCATTAATCAAATTTGCGCAAAAAGGCGACCTGGATGCATTCAACAGGTTGGTCCTTGTTTATCAGGATATAGCCTTTAATCTGGCCTATCGGATGCTGGGTGACACTGCGCTGGCAGAGGATGCAACCCAAGATGCATTCTTCTCAGCTTACCGGCACCTGGGTAGTTTCAGAGGTGGAAGTTTCAAAGCCTGGGTTCTGCGGATGGTTACCAATACCTGCTATGATGAACTACGCAGGCAGAAACGCCGTCCGACAACTCCTTTGGAGCCGCAAACTGAAAATGATGAAGAAATGGAAACGCCCGCCTGGCTGGCGGATAGCAGCAATTCACCAGAAGAGAATGCTGAACGAAACGAACTCGACAGAGCAATTCAACACTGCCTTGAGACTCTTGCTCCCGATTTTCGTGCCGTTGTAATACTTGTTGATGTGCAGGGATTGGATTATGAAGAAGTATCCACTTCTGCTGGGACACCTCTAGGTACCATCAAAAGCCGTCTGGCACGTGCCAGATTGAAAATGCGCGACTGTTTACAAGGATTTGGGGAACTATTGCCTTCTTTTTATCGTTATAACAAGGAGGGCACAGCATGAACGAGGTTTTTTCTCCCCAAGATTGGCAGTTACTATCAGAATATCTTGACAACCGCCTTTCCCCTTCTGAAAAAGAGAAGGTGGAAAAACTGCTGCGTTCCTCACAAATCTGGCATCAAAACTACCAGAACTTGAGCGCAACCAAAATCATTATGCATAGTGCCCCCCGTAGAAAAGCGACCAGAAACTTTACCCTTACCCGGGAACAGGCAGAACTCATACGCAAACCAGCGCATAACTGGTTTAGCTTCAGGATCACTTCGCTGGTTTCCACGGCACTTGCGGTTGGGATGTTTGTTATTGGCATCTTTGCCAGAGGACCTCAATCGGCAACATTTTCTTCCGCTCCGCTGATGGAAAAAGATATGGCATCGTCTGAAGCTACGCCCATTCCGATCATTATCTGGGGTCCTCCCGGAACCAATCCGTACCCGGTTGTGGGCGGGTACCAGGCATTCGGACGTGGTGGCGGAGGGGGTAGCGGTGGTGACGGCACTTATGCTGTTGGTGGCGGCGTTGAAAATGATGCGGGGGCATCCAAATCCGCGCCCGCACCCGAAACAGTTATGGAACCTGCACCGATGGAAGAAGCATATCCAGGTCAAGCAGACTCACTGCCACAACCGATGCCCACCGTGGCTTCCATGAAGGTTCCAGAAGCTCCACCGGTAGCTGGCGCACTCGAAGAACCGGCTGCACGGTCCGCTGCTGAACCTGCAGGTAACCCCATTCTGGGTATTCAATCACAGGATGATGCAGAGGCAATGGCTGAGTCTGTAGAATCATCAAACAACGTCTCCCCATCGAGGGAACCAATTAATCTGCTCTGGGTCGGATCAGCCATGCTATTAATCATCGGTCTGGTTAGCGGCTATTTATCCATCCAGCGAAAAAGTACGCGCCAATAAAATCATTATGGAAGCAAAATTCTGTATTCGATGCGGCTCCCACCTGAAAACTTTAATTTATCAGGACGGGCATCCACATCCGGTCTGCCCTTCTTGCGGATGGGCTTATTTTCCTGACCCCAAAGTGGCTGCCGCAGTTGTTGTTCTCATGGATGACAAGATACTCCTGGTACAAAGGCATTTTGACCCTATGAAGGGATTCTGGGCACTACCAGCGGGATTTGTTAACGCAGAAGAAGACCCAGCCCAGGCGGCGGTGCGAGAGTGTTCTGAAGAAACAGGCCTGATTGTGGAAAACAAAGGTCTTTTGAATGTAATTACCGGCAGAGATCATCCTCGCGGGGCAGATGTCATTCTGGTATATCAGGCTGAAGTGATTGGGGGCCAGCTGGCTGCGCATGACGATGCGGAAAATGTTGGATTTTTCAAAATAACTGATCCACCTCCCCTTGCATTTAGAGCTACCCACGAAGTAATTGATAATCTTCGTGAAAACCTTAAATAATAAAAGCGGACATCGGCTGCCCTGCAACAGCCGATGTCCTTTCTAAGGAGGAGAACAAAGTTTATGCTCTTGAAGATCTTTTACCACTACCGCTAGAGGTTAATCCTATCTTACAAGGTGCATTCAACTATCTATATGTTAATCAAATTTTATATTTTGATTCTAAACACAGCATTAAATTTATCCTAAAAATGTGTTAATTTTGGTCCGAATTGGCGAATTAGGGATATTTGTCGTTTTTGGTTGTGAATTATGGGGAAAGTTATCGTTTTCTGTATGACAAACTAACAATCAATCGCATGATAAATATCAGCCTAATGTCATATCCACATAAATATGGCGTTGTTAAACCTTGTTGCCCCACTTATTGCGTAAGATCAACATTATTACCGAAATCACTAAGTAGCTAATTGATAAAATATTATCAAAAGTCATGAGCCCGATTTCTGGAGAATTTCCAGGAAACATAAACGAGAACACTGACAATACCGCAAATTGCCAAACCAGAAAAAGCAACGTTGAATTTCTTAACTGTTTATGATCGATAAATGCGCCTGCCAGCAGAATTACCCCGGCACTGAACCATGATAAAAATGAGTTTATAAAAGAGTTGGGTTGTTGAGATAAAAACCAAATATTGCGCTGGATACTCGTATTACCTGCATCCCAAATCATCCACAAAAATACAGATGATACTACCCACAATGGGAATAGTTCATCCAATAACTGGCTCAGAGATCGATTTCGGATACCTGTAAAAAGAAGGATGAATATTAATCCTCCCCATATAGCCCCGCTCCAATGCAGACCACCCAGCCAGATTTGAAAAATCTCATTTTGATGGATTTGAAAATATGACCAATGTAGAAAAATGAAAGCAACCCGCGCACCAATCCACGCGCCAGACAAAGCAAATAGCCCCGCAAAAAGAGTTTCACTTTTATACTGTTGGGCGTAGATCCCAATCTCCCGTTGCGGTTTTTCTCCCATCCTTTGCCAGGTTAGGAAAAATCCCAATGTAATACCAAGAGCAAGAAATAATTGCCGCCAATCCAGCTTATCGATCCACATGCTCCCCATTATATCTGGCCTGTCAGAACATGGGTATTCCCCCTCTAATAAGTCGCCTTGCAGACCTGATGGCGAAATGTTATGATTACATCAATGATCCAACAAAAACGCTCCGTTGCCCGCACCCGGCGGATACTCATCATAATCATTCTATTGACTTTACCCTTCTACTGCCTTGGGATCATCAGCCTACGGGTACTATCAGCACAAAAGAATTCAAAAACAGCCACACCTACTGTGACGCAAACTGCAACCATAACGAAGGTAAATGAGCCAACCCAAACAGCCAGTATTTACCCGAGCGCAACAGCAAGTCAGACACCAACTGTGACACGAACTCATACACCCACGCAGACGGAATACCCGACAGATACACCTGCGCCAACGAGCACATTCTCGCCCACGCCTACAGAGACTCTACCTCCGCCCACGACCGAGCCAAGCATTACCAGTGAACCAACCAGCATCACACTTGAGCCAACGGCTGAATCAGCCACAACCATCAATCCATAAGATTATGTTAAAACATCCGAAATACTTCCTTTTCATTGCATTAATCCTGTTAATCCCCTCATTCTTAATTGGCTCCTGTTCAACAGGAGAAACTACACAATCACCTGGTGGAACGGTCACTTCCAGTCCAATACAGAATAACACCCCAGTTACCGAAACCCAACAATCACCAACTGCTTCGCCTTCCCCGGTAAACCTCTTAATATGGGTGCCCGATAACCTTGTATTACGTAACCAGGATGAAATTATCACCCTCCTTGAAAATCAGACGAAGTCTTTCATTGAAAACCATCCAGAGGTAAGTATAGATATTCGGATCAAGAGTATCACTGGACCATCCAATTTGATGGATTCGCTTCAATCCACCAGTCTGGCTGCCCCAGAAGCATTGCCTGATATCGTCCTCTTGAGTAGATCAGATATGGAAGTGGCAGCCTTAAAAGGCCTATTAATCCCATTCGATGGGGTTTCGGACCTGCTCTCAGCCAACGACTGGCTGGCATCAATCAAACAACTGGCAAATATTCAGGGAAGCGTTTTTGGATTCCCGGTTGTTTCTGATGCACTTGTGTACTTTGTTAATAAAGATGAAGTTCATCAACAAAACACATTTCTAGTAAGCAAACCACTCCTGGGTTATTTGAATGATCCATCCGCTGCTATTTTGATGGGATTATATCTTTCTGCCGGTGGCAAGCTGGTGGATCAAGATGGGAGAGCCACTTTAGAAAATCAGCCCCTCGCAGCAGCATTAAAAGAAATTGAGAATGCGCGAAAATCCGGCGCATTTCCACCATGGATCATGGACATCACCAATCAGGAAGATGTTTACCGGTATTATCAAGCGGATCGCGGTCAGCGGATGCTTGCCTGGTATGGAGATTTACCCGCATCAACCAGGGAGGCATTGGCGGTGGAAGCAATTCCCGGTATAGAAGGGCGTTCAGCTTCTTTGGTAGATGGCTGGTTCTGGACAATGGCGCAACCGAAACCAGATAACAGACAACTTACTGTTGAATTGATAGAATCGCTAACCAACGAAGCCTTTCTTGCAGAAATGGCGAGAGCCAGCGGTTTCATACCAGTCCGGTTATCCCCTTCAGTGGTTGAAGATATCAGGCTGAATCAGATAGCTGAAATAACCAGCAACAGCCAACCCATTCCTGATGGTTTGTTTCTTGTAACCATTTCTCCTACCATGCAGGAAGCGATTCAGAGTCTTTTCTCCAATTCAGCATTAACTGTGGAAGAAATTGCTCTGAGCGCAAAAGAGAAAATTCAAATTCCTTGAGGAAGTGGAAATGACCCCGCTCCAATCACCAGACACCGTTCGCAACAATAAAATTATTAATTTCATCATGATAATTGTCATGGCAATGGGAATCCTGTTCTTTGTTCTCGATACACCCGTTCATGCTTCACAAACAGGAACGAACTCTCAAGTGGCCATTGCCGCTCAAACAACTCCCCAACCTGAAGGAGAATTGACCCAAATACCAGAAGAGGTTATCCGGGAAGGACAACCAACAGGAATTATTTTCGGGGCAATTGTTATTGTCTTAATAATTCTCGGGGGAACTGCACCGCTTTTGTTAAAAAGATAACTTTTCTATCTGTTTTCATTGAGTGCCAGAAAACACTCTTCTTTCACCAAATCATCCATATCAGATTCATACGCGTTCATTAGCCCTAAAAGCGCATCTGGTGTTGCTATCTTGCCCAGAGCCCAGGCAGCATGTAGACGAATCAGAGCCTCGGGTTCTTCTCTAAGTACACACAGAAGTGGTTCCACTGCCTGTATATCAGCCATATTCCCCAAAGCAACACAAATGTTCCTCAGCCACCCACGCCGTTTTGCCCGTAATACCGGACTATCATGAAATTCCTTTTTAAAATCCAGGTCAGAAATGCTTAATTGGCTTACCAAGTTTGGGTAAGGATCAATAAATAAATTACTTACTTCGTCAGACGCAGCCGGATTAAACTTATTCCAGGGACACACCATCTGGCATACATCACAACCAAAAACCCAATCACCCACCTTTTCACGCAATTCCCGGGGAATGCTGCCCTTGTTTTCTATGGTGAGGTAAGAGATACATCTACCCGCATCAATCATCCGGTCTGGTTGGATACATCCGGTTGGGCAGGCATCGATACAGCGGGTACAGGTTCCGCATCTATCTGGGACAGGTTCATGAGTAGAAACCATTCCACACTCTGCCAGTTTGTTTTGAGGGATATCTGTGAATAACTCAGCCAATAATAAATAGGATCCCTTTTTCGGATGAATCAAGCATCCATTTTTTCCAATCCACCCCAAGGCAGCCTGCAGCGCCATTTGCCTTTCAAGGATCGGAGCTGAGTCGGTAAAACCTCGCCAGGAAAATTCGAAACCCAATTTTTCTTTGAGCTCTCCGATAACCTGATCAAACACATCAGTCATCGAGTAGTGATAATCCCGATTCCACGCATAAGCGGCTATCCTGCCGCGGAGATAGTCAGTTGGTTTGGAAATAGATGCTGGATTTGGATATGGAACCGCAAATACGATTATCGATTGTAATTGGGGGAATAGGATTGCGGGATCCTGCCTGGCTTGGATGTGATAATCAGATGCCAGGTACGTCATACCTGCGTGAAAATCTTTATCCAACCATGCAAGATAGCGGTTGATATTCTGTTGGAACGGAATCGGTAAGGAAGACTTCAACAAATTCAGTCCACAAGCTGATATATTGTCCATTCTCCAACTTGTTTAACCGGTGAGTATATCATTCGTAGTGATCCAGCGAGCTTTTCGGTTAATGGGGTTTTGCTATTACCAAAGCCATCGGTGATTTTTCCTTTGGATATAGTACCAATAATGACTTTTGGTTTATTCGCAAATACATCAGAATAAAACTCTTCAACTTTTTCTGGGTGAGCGTATTCTTCATAAAAAAGGGGATATTGATAAAAGTATTTCGTCGGAGGATACCTATCGGAATAAAAGTAAGCCCAGGATTCCGCACCCCAGACTAAGATCGTATCACCT
>CAZRKL010000001.1:0-2921 GCA_964600595.1 uncultured Leptolinea sp. | reverse complement strand
ATGCATAGAACATAATCGATCTGATCAATTTCTCGTTTTATGATTTTCCGCCAGCAAATTGCCACAACCCCTAAGAGTGCAAATGGCAAAATCCCTAACTTTGATAATGAGTGTAGATGACTGAAAGCAGAATCAATAAACTCCTGTCTTGTCCGATCATCAATATAATATTTGTTGAAAATAAACGCCTGATCTAAGAAGTGATCAAAAGAGTTCGTAATTAAAAAGTATAAAGTTATCGGTAGGGCAACGGAGATAAATCCAACAAATAACCATGAACCAGTTTTCTTTAACCATAATCCAGGAGAATGGATTGCATTACGGACAATGTCAAAAGCTAACCATGCGGCAAAGATACCTAATGAAGTCTGTCGAAACAGGAGTACTATTGCCGCAAAACATCCTATCAATAATAATCTTCTAGGATTTTGAGTACCTGATCTGCCTTGAGAAACCAAGTAGACCAGTCCTAGTTGAAACACCTGTGGATAAAATGAAGTTGAATTCCCCCCACTGGATAATCGCAAATTCAGCTGAATAAAAAATACTCCAAGAAACAATAATTCAAGTAAGAGTAATTGTCGCTTAGTAGTATTAATTAAAAGGAGCACTGATACAATCAAGAATAACACCTCGATGATGTAGATTCCCCAAAATGATCCAGGTGATATAAGTAAACCTATAAGATTAATAAAATAGATCATTGGTGGTTTGTGATCCCAAAGATCTAAATATGGTACTTTTCCAGAAAGCATTCCTTTCGCTACCAGAGCAAATGCTGAGGAATCTCGACCCGCATAAGGATACAGATCGGGATTTAATGGGAAAAATGCCAGTGTTGCTATGATGCCAATTAATAAGAATAAGGCTATTTCTTGAAATTTTCTTCTTTTGTCCTGCATCAGAGATATCCCCTACCCAAGTTCCTGATTCCAATTATTAATTTTTATCGATTTTCTTCCATTACGTCAGTTGGAAATCCATCTAATTGAATTCTCTGAATTAATTTTTCTTCAAGCATTTCTTTTGTGAAAGGATTGTTTTCGAAGCAAGGAGTTGTATGACCTTGAATTTTTCCATAACTCCACTTCTTTGTCGCCGCCGAGAATTCAACGTATGTATCACAAGCAATTGCACGGAATGAACCGAATTGTTTATAAATTCGCTTATTTTGGTTTTCTTCCTTGGGTCTTCTCCAAGTAGCTGAATAGATTAATCGGTCCATATCTATCATAGGGCTAAGCAATGATTTGCCTTCCATCCAATCAGGCTTAGGGATACCTAAATAAGTTAAGACAGTAGGGCTAATGTCCAAATTTTGTGTATTCTCTTTGATCCTTCCAGAATATTCTCCATAGGGAAATCTCATTATTAAGGGTATTCTCTCTGTTGTATCCCGTGACTGAGGATGATCGGAGTAGATTATTATTATTGTGTTTTCTAATCTTCCAGTCTCTTGTAATACTAAATATAAATCTCGAATGTACATGTCGAATTCGAGGATAGCATCATCATAAAAATCTGCTTCCCATTTCTCGATCTGTTCCCGGTCGCCAGAATATGTTCTTGTTTGCAAATGATAGAATGGTCCATGGGTTCCTAAAAGATGAACATGAAAAAAGAAAGGCTCGTCACTCGATTTTGTCTTTTCCATTAATTCAGGAATTCGATACTGATAATCCAATGATGAATTGGGGGTATGGATTTCCAAATACGGATTGGGCATCTTTCTAATCATAAAAATGTGGAACAACCGGTCAGACACTCTTTCAAGTACCACATCCAAAAAATATTGGCTTTCAACAGGATATATTTTTCCAAACAATTTACTAAACAAGTTAGAATTAACTTCTTTTCCATTTACTCTGTCAAACCCATTACGCACGTTTGTTAGATACGCATCCACATAACGCATATACGTTATTTCAACATTGTAATACCCAGAATCATTAAGTAATCCTGGAAGATGCTCATAAGCATCGTCACCACGCAATGCATCTGGAAGGTTTAATACTCTAGTAGAAAATGGCGCCTTACTTGTAAATATAGAAATAACAGATCCAGCACTTGATCCAGCATTGGAGAAATTGTTTTCAGAGATTATGATTTCATCAACTATAGAATTCAAAAAAGGTGTTGTGTTTCTGTGGTATCCATACATGGGGAGATGATCTGCATTTAATCCATCTGCCCCGATTAGTAAGATATTTGGTTGTTTCTGGGGAACCATGCCAGCATAATTATTGGCCGAGTTTACCTGACGGAAAATTCCATATACTGCAGTTGTGGTGGCTATTCCAAATATTGAAATAAAGATGAGAAGGATAAATTTTGGAAGAGAATTTTTCCACTGAGAAATCCAATTTTGAACTTTCCATATTGTTTTGTTCAAAAATAAAATAAAACCAATCGTGTAAATAATTGGAAATATTCCACTTGTATTGACAATTCCCGAGCCTAAGATTATGTAGGTAAAATTATCAAAAACTAATAGCGCCGCCACAGTTAAGAATAAACCGGGAACAAAAACCAATATATAGTTCACGCATGTGGTAACGATGGTAACTTTCAAAAGCCATGCGATAGACCAAATAATTAGTAAAAGTGATCCTGTAACCAGAAATATGATCCAATAAGATTGAAACAAGATAGCGAATTTATCAAGGATTGCCATGCCATCCATGAATGATTCTTTTGATATGAAGAACACCCATTCAAATATTACTAAAACAAAAATTGAAACAAATGAAATCAATAATGAAGAAAGTAAGGTTTTCGGCAAAATATAATTTTTTGAATCTTCCGGAATATTTATTAAACCATTTTTTTCTGAAGCCTTAATCCCCATTTGATTTTGTTTAGACTTAGTAAGCAAATTTCCCGGAAATAGATAGATAACAATGTTGAAAATAATAAAAGCT